>NZ_JBIWAL010000001.1:126877-247530 GCF_044760045.1 Pseudomonas sp. NPDC098747
GGAGGCCTGCGGTGATCTGTGGTTGGGGTTTGAACAGGACGATTTGGCCGGTTGGGCCACCGCTGCGGGACTCGTTCCCGGGGAAAGCCTCTATGTAGGCTTACGTAATGGTTTCCAGATCCAGGTCCGCCACTTTCAGCGACCGGCTGGCGACACTCACCATCGGTAAATTCAGGAAAACATCGAGATGAGCGAATACTCCCTCTTCACCTCCGAGTCCGTGTCCGAAGGGCACCCGGACAAAATCGCCGACCAGATTTCCGATGCGGTGCTGGACGCCATTATTGCTGAAGACAAGTTCGCCCGTGTGGCGTGCGAGACTCTGGTAAAGACCGGCGTTGCAATCATCGCCGGTGAAGTGACCACGTCGGCCTGGGTCGATCTGGAAGAAATCGTGCGTAACGTCATTCTGGACATCGGCTACAACAGCTCCGATGTCGGCTTCGACGGCGCCACTTGCGGTGTGATGAACATCATCGGCAAGCAGTCCCCAGACATCAACCAGGGTGTTGACCGTGCCAAGCCTGAAGATCAGGGCGCCGGCGACCAGGGCCTGATGTTCGGCTACGCCAGCAACGAAACCGACGTTTTGATGCCAGCCCCGATCACCTTCTCGCACCAACTCGTGCAGCGCCAGGCCGAAGCCCGTAAATCGGGTCTGCTGCCTTGGCTGCGCCCGGACGCCAAGTCGCAAGTGACTTGCCGTTACGAAGGCGGCAAGGTTGTCGGTATCGACGCTGTTGTTCTGTCGACCCAGCACAACCCAGACGTGTCGTACAAAGACCTGCGCGAAGGCGTAATGGAGCTGATCGTCAAGCACGTGCTGCCTGCCGAATTGCTGACCAAGGACACTCAGTTCCACATCAACCCGACTGGCCAGTTCATCATTGGCGGCCCGGTTGGCGACTGCGGTCTGACCGGTCGCAAGATCATCGTCGATAGCTACGGCGGCATGGCCCGTCACGGCGGCGGCGCGTTCTCCGGTAAAGATCCATCGAAGGTTGACCGTTCAGCTGCCTACGCTGGCCGTTACGTTGCCAAAAACATCGTCGCTGCCGGCCTGGCCGAGCGTTGCGAGATTCAGGTTTCCTACGCGATCGGTGTGGCCCAGCCTACGTCGATCTCGCTGAACACCTTCGGCACCGGCAAGATCAGCGACGATAAAATCGTCAAACTGGTGCGTGACGTGTTCGACCTGCGTCCATACGCGATCACCACCATGCTCGACCTGCTGCACCCGATGTACCAGGAAACTGCAGCCTACGGCCACTTCGGTCGTACTCCAGAAACCAAGACTGTTGGCGAAGACACCTTCACCACCTTCACCTGGGAAAAAACCGATCGCGCCGACGCCCTGCGTTCTGCTGCCGGCCTGTAATTCCCTGGCTGCATAAAAAGCCCCGCACGGTTAGCGCCGTGCGGGGTTTTTTTATGCCTACGCCAGACCTTGTGGGAGCGAGCTTGCTCGCGAAGAGGCCCGCACAGGCTACATCAATTTCAAATGGAAATACCCCGCAAAACACCCGCCCGACCTCGCTCAAAATCCTGACTAGCCTTGAGGAACACCCATGAGCAAGGACGCTCACGATGCGTTTGTTTTTGTTTGTTTTGCTGAACCTCATATACCTGACTGCCTATGCGTCTCAATGTCCGAACTGGGCCCTCAACCAAGCCCATAAGGAAATCACCACCCTGCAAAAACAGATCGACCAATGGGACGACGCCTATCACCGCGAAGGCCGTTCTTTGATCACTGACGAACTCTACGATCAATCGCACCTGCGACTTGGCGAGTGGCGACAGTGCTTCAAACTGCCAGCGCCCGCCGAGCCTTTGCGCACGGCGTCAGGCACTGTCGCGCACTCCATCGCCCATACCGGTCTGGACAAGCTGCATAAAGCCGAGGCCGTGGAGGCATGGCTGAAGGATCGCAAGGATGTCTGGGTGCAACCCAAAGTCGATGGCGTCGCCGTGACACTCATCTATCGCGCAGGCGTTTTGCAGCAGGCAATCAGTCGTGGGGACGGTGTCACCGGGCAAGACTGGACGGCATCAGCGCGCAACATCGACGCCATTCCTAAACGCCTGAAGCAGCCGCTGGATTTGCTGGTACAAGGTGAACTCTACTGGCGCTTGAACGAGCATGTTCAAGCACGCGCCGGCAGCGTCAACGCACGCGCTACCGTGGCAGGCCTGATGGGCCGAAAATCCCTGACTACAGAACAAGGTGCAGGCATCGGGTTGTACATCTGGGACTGGCCACAAGGGCCTGCGGATTTGCCTGAGCGGCTATCGACACTGGCGGCGCTGGGCTTCGCCACGACGGAGCCCTACAGCTATCCCATCCTGCAATTTGCAGAGGCGCAAAAGTGGCGCGAACACTGGTATGGCTCACCCCTGCCATTTGCCACTGATGGCATCGTTCTGCGCCAGAGTCAGCGCCCTCCCGCCGAACGCTGGCAGGCCCGCTCACCTTATTGGGCTATCGCCTGGAAGTATCCGTTTGCCCAGGCATTGGCCGAAGTACGCAAGGTCAATTTCAAGATCGGTCGCACCGGCCGCATTACGCCAGTACTCGAACTGGTACCCGTCATGCTCGACGACCGGGAGATCAAACGGGTCAGCGCCAGTTCACTCAAGCGCTGGCAGGCGCTGGATATCCGCCCCGGCGATCAGGTGGCAATCAGTCTGGCCGGCCTGACGATTCCGCGCCTCGACAGCGCTGTACTGCGCACCACCGAGCGCGCAGAAATCAATGTCCCGAATGCCAAAGATTTTCATGCCTTGAGTTGCTTGCAACCCACGCCCGGCTGCGAAAGCCAGTTTCTCGCACGCCTGACCTGGCTCAGCGGCAAGCAAGGTCTGGCCATGCAGAATGTCGGGCGCGGCACCTGGGAGAAACTTCTCGAAACAGGCCGCCTGAACCACCTGCTGGATTGGTTGACCCTCGACGAGCCAGAGCTTGCTAACATTGCCGGCTTCGGCGAACGCAGCAGCGCGCGCCTGATGCACAGCTTCCGCAGCGCCCGCCAACGGCCGTTCGCACAATGGCTCAAGGCACTGGGTCTGCCGCCAACGGGCGGGGCGAAACTTCCTGACTCGTGGCACGCACTGGCACAACGTGATACCGAACAATGGCACGGAGAAGCCGGCATCGGCCCCGGTCGCGCAGCACAATTGAGCGCATTCTTCCGTGACCCGCAGGTGCTAGCCTTGAGTGAAATTTTACACGCCGCCGGAATCGACGGTTTCTGAACACGCAGTCCCGGCTCACCGGGAACCCAACGGTCGCCGAGACGCTCCAACAGCGCAGTGCCTCCCGACCCGATTGCCTTTGCACATGGAGCTTTTATGAAATTTTTCGCACCACTCGCCCTGCTCACTCTTTGCGGCGTCCTGGCCGCTCCCGTGATGGCTGCCGAAGACGCTCCCGGCCTGACCGGCTGTGCGGCCAAGAAGCAGGGCATCGTGAACCAGATCGAGCAGGCCAAATCGCGCGGCAACGCCGATCAGCAGGCAGGTCTGGAAACCGCTCTGCGTGAAGTCACTGAACATTGCACTGACGCGGGCCTGAAAAAGGAACGCGAGAACAAGGTCCTCGAGGCAAAGCATGAGGTGAGCCAGCGCCAGGCCGACCTCGACAAGGCCATGAAGAAAGGTGATCCAGAGAGGATCGACAAGCGCAAGAACAAGCTCGCCGAATCGCGTAAAGAGCTGCAAGACGCGCTGGACCAGATCGACAAGTAATTGATGACCCTGTGGCGAGGGGATTCAGCGAAACGTCGCACCGCCCCGTTCGGCGGCGAAGCCGTCGCAAATCCGGCTGATCGGGTCTGACTGAAAAAACTCGGTTGTGTGGTTTTGGGGCTGCTTCGCAGCCCAACGGGGATAAATCCCCTCGCCACAGGATTACTCAGCAGTCTTGAAGGTCAATGATCGCGAAACTCTTTATGGCAAGCGCTGCAGGCATCTTCGACCTTCTGCACCGCCGGCCTCAGGTTGCTGGCCTTGTAAGGCTGGACTTTGCTGGCGATCACCAATTCAGCGGTGGCCGCTTCAAGGTTACGGGCCATTTCCTGGAAGCGTGCCTGTTTTTGCCAGACATCGTCTTTGGCACTGGTGTGATCTTCTTCGCGCACTTGCGGGAAATGTTTCCACGGCTCATGGGACAACGTATCGAGCTTCACCGCGCCTTCGGCAAACTTCGGCCCGTCGAACGGAATGCGTCCACGCAACATGCCGCCCAGGTCTTCGCCGGTCTTGAGCATCTGCTTGAAGATCGCCTTGCGTTGGCCCAGCGGAGAATTCGGATCGACACCGCCACAGGCGGACAGGGTCAGACAGGCCAGCAATACAACAGCAATTCTTTTAAGAGTCATGGTGGCTTCAAGTCACGGAAATCGGCGGCCAGTATCCTCGCGTCACCGACAAACACCAATAGCCCTATTAAAAATACGGGTTGCCGGAGCGCATGGAGCACTCGGGCAACCGGCACAGGAATCACTCCATGAACAGCCGTTTCAAGGCCTGGCGTCATCCGCTGATCGCCACTCTTCCAATGCTGGCGATTCTCGCCGGTTGCACCGGTGGCGACAGCGACAAGCCGAAAACCCATGCGCTGGCCACTTACTCCAGCGCGACGTGGGAAGCACTGCCAGCGGTGTCAGATAGCGATCTGGTCGCAGGCTTCGGCTCGTGGCGCAGCGCTTGCACCCGCCTCAAGGCTGATGCAGTCTGGGGGCCGACCTGCGCCGCAGCAGCCAACGTGCCGCAGAGCGCTAGCGAGATACGCGCCTTCCTCAAACAGAACCTCGATGTCTACGGCCTGCGGGCTGAGAACGACAATCCCAACGGTTTGATCACCGGCTACTACGAACCGGTGTACCCCGGCAGCCTGACGCCGACCGATGTAGCGAATGTGCCGGTTTACGGCGTACCCGAGGACATGATCATTGTCTCGCTCGACAGCATTTATCCTGAGCTGAAAGGCAAACGCCTGCGCGGTCGACTTGAAGGGCGGGTGCTCAAGCCCTACGACGATTCGGCGACTATCCAAAGCAAAGGCGTGAACGCGCCCGTGGTTGCCTACCTCACCGATCCAATGAACCTGCAGTTCCTGCAGATCCAGGGCTCCGGGCGAATTCAGACCCAGGACGGCAAGCAGCTACGCATTGCCTACGCCGACCAGAACGGCCACCCGTACCGGCCAATTGGTCGCTGGCTGGTCGAGCAAGGCGAACTGAAGAAAGAAGACGTAACGATGGGCGCGATCAGCAACTGGGCCAAGGCCAATCCGTCACGTATCCCGGAACTACTCGCCAGCAACCCGAGCTATGTATTTTTCACCCGCAACCCGGACAGCAACGAAGGTCCGCGCGGTTCGCTGAACGTGCCGCTGACTGCCGGCTACAGTGCGGCGGTGGATCGCAAGGTGATTCCGTTGGGCAGCCTGTTGTGGCTGTCGACGACGCGCCCCGATGGCACGGCGCTGGTTCGCCCGGTAGCGGCGCAGGACACCGGTGGCGCGATTGCCGGTGAGGTGCGTGCGGATCTGTTCTGGGGCACCGGTGAAGCGGCCGGGCAATTGGCCGGCGACATGAAACAACAAGGGCAGATCTGGATGCTCTGGCCTAAAGGTGCCCCGCTACCGCAAGTGCCGCAGGTGGCGGATACGCAGAAGAAGTAATCTTTGAGATCATCGCGGGCTATTGGATAGTCATCGCGGGCTTGCCCGCGATGAGGCCAACCAAAACACCAGTTATCAGGCTGACACAACAAAGAAACTGATGATCAAGCCAATCCCCACAAACCACACCAGCGACCGCATGATCGCCCAATCCGCCAGGTAGCAAATGATGTAGAGCAGGCGACTGGTGATAAACAGCACCGCCAGCACATTCACCGTCACCAACTCCGCCGTCCCAACCAGATGCGCAACAATGACAGCCACGGCGAACGCCGGCATCACCTCGAAACTGTTCAGTTGCGCGGCATGTGCGCGCCTGGCCAAACCGTTAAGGCTTTCCATGAAGTCCCGCGGATCATGATTGTCACTCAGCCTGTAGCCGCCCACAGCCTTGGCTACACCCGTGCAGATATAGGGCAAAAAGATCGCGATCAACACACACCACAGAGCCACCGTCATAAAGCCATCCTTTTTCGAGTTATAGAATTCGCGAGCCGTCAGAACTTCATCACCAGTATGCCGATCAGCACCAGCCCACAAGCTAAGAGCCGCGGTCGACCGAAAGGTTCTTTGAGGTAGCGAATGCCGAACAGCACCACCAGAATCACGCTGATCTCGCGCAACGCCGCTGCTTCGGCAATCGAGCCCAACTGCATCGCCCACAGCACCAGAGCGTAGCTGAACAACACGCAGAACCCGACCGTCAGCCCCAGCCTCCACTGCTCACGCCAGAACTGCATAAACGCCGGGCGTTTGGCGACCCACGCCAGCAACGGAAACGGCCAAGCGCTGAGCAGCGTGACCCAGACCAGATAATCCAGCGGATGCGACCAGCGCCGCAGCGCCTGACCGTCGATGTAGGTGTAGCAGCCGATGCACAGCCCGATCAGTGCGACCACCGGCAACATCGACCACGGCAAATGTTTGCCGCCGCCACCCTGCCACAGCAGACACGCCATGCCGAAAGGAATCAGCATGATCCCGAAGATCTGCTGCGTGGTGAGCACTTCACCGGCAAAGATCAGGGTCAGTGCCAGCACCACCAGCGGCGACAAACCGCGCATCAACGGATAGACCAGCCCGAGATCGCCAACGCGATAAGCCTGAATCAACAGATAGCGATAGAGCAGTTCGAACGCTGCCGAAGCGAGAATCCACGGCCAGATTTCCAGCGGCGGCAAGTTCACGAAGGGCACCGCGATGGCAACAAACAGCAGCGCCACGGTGTCCATGCACGCCACCACCAGCAGCCGTTCGGCACTGAACTTGATCAGGGTATTCCACGCCGCATGCAGCAGCGCCGCTACCAACACCAGAGCTGTCGCCAGCACGTTTCACTCCTTATTTTTATAGTCAGATTATTGATTCTCGATGTGTCAGCAGCTGTTTATACTGCAAGCGACCACGCCGCACTCAGTTGCGCACAGACTAATTCCAATAATTGCTGCCTGCCCCGCTCTCTTTCGAGAACGGTCGTCGGCCTGCGTATGCCTGATCAAAGCGTCAAGACTACCGACAGAGACCTTGCGCATGCCACTCGCCTTGTTTGCACTCGCTGTTGCCGCATTCGGCATCGGCACCACTGAATTCGTGATCATGGGCCTGCTGCCCGACGTCGCCCGCGACCTCGCGGTAAGCATTCCCCACGCCGGCCTGCTGATCACCGGTTACGCCCTGGGCGTGGTATTCGGTGCGCCGATCCTCGCCATTGGCACCGCCAACATGCCGCGTAAAGCCACACTGCTGGGCATGACGCTGATGTTCATCCTCGGCAACGTGCTCTGCGCACTGGCGCCGAACTACGCCACGCTGATGGCCGCTCGCGTGGTCACGGCGCTGTGTCACGGCGCGTTCTTCGGCATCGGTTCGGTGGTCGCCGCCGGCCTGGTCGCGCCGAACAAACGCGCCCAGGCGATAGCGATGATGTTCACCGGTCTGACCCTGGCCAACGTGCTCGGTGTGCCGCTGGGCACTGCACTCGGGCAATACGCCGGTTGGCGCTCGACGTTCTGGGCGGTGTCGGTGATCGGTGTTTTCGCCGCACTCGCACAATGGTTGTGGTTGCCCAAACACATCCCGATGGACAAGGCCAACCTCGCCAGCGAGTTCAAAGTGCTGGGCAAAATCAATGTGCTGTTGGCGCTGGGCATGAGTGTGCTGGCGTCGACCAGCCTGTTCAGTGTCTTCACTTACATCGCGCCGATCCTGCAGGACATCACTGGCGTCAGTCCGCACGGTGTGACGGTGATGCTGTTGCTGTTCGGCGTCGGCCTGACCGGTGGCAGCATGCTCGGCGGACGTCTGGCCGACAGTCGTTTGCTGCCGTCGTTGGTGGGCGTGGCAATGGCAGTGGTGGTGATTCTGGCGGCGTTCACCCAGACCAGTCACTCGGTGATTCCGGCGGCAATCACGCTGGTGCTGTGGGGGATCTTTGCTTTCGCGCTGTGCCCGATTCTGCAACTGCTGATCATCGATCAGGCCCATGAAGCACCGAACCTCGGCTCGACGCTGAACCAGAGTGCGTTCAACCTCGGCAACGCTGCCGGTGCCTGGATTGGCGGGCTGGTGGTGGCGAGCGGTGCCGATCTTGCGCAGTTGCCGTGGACCGGGGCGCTGGTGGGTGTGTTGACGGTGCTGACGGCGCTTTGGTTTATCTATCTGCAACGTCGTGAGGCTGCTGCGGTCAATGTGTCTGGCTGATTGTGTTGTGCCAGAAAGAGCCCTCACCCTAACCCTCTCCCAAAGGGAGAGGGGACTGACCGAGGTGTTTGCTCGGCATACATTGACCTGAAACTGCGAGTCGAACTCAGGCTTGAAAAGCCTGAAGATCTGCTCCCTTTCCCCCTCTCCCTCAGGGAGAGGGCTGGGCTGAGGGGGCTCTTGATCCAATCAAAGCATCAACTGTGTCCCCACCATCATTCAGCCCATCAAACCCCCGCACAAAAAAACCAGTGCGCTTTCTTCCCACCCCACATCCAAAGGACCCCGGATGCTTGAACTCGTTGCCGCTTTCATCTGCCTCACCACCCTCCTCACCTTCGTCAACTTCCGTTTCATCGGCCTGCCGCCGACCATCGGCGTGATGGTCACCGCGTTGCTGTTTTCCCTGCTGCTGCAAGGCTTGAGCGTGCTCGGCTATCCCGGCCTGGAGGAACGCGTACAGCAACTGATCGGCCAGATCGACTTCGGCGATCTGCTGATGAACTGGATGCTGTCTTTCCTGCTTTTCGCCGGTGCCTTGCACGTAAACCTGAACGATCTGCGCAGCTATCGCTGGCCCATCGGCCTGCTGGCGACCTTTGGTGTGTTGATTGCCACAGCGGTAATCGGCAGCCTCGCCTATTACATCTTTGCCCTGTTCGGCTGGCACGTGAGCTTCCTCTACTGTTTGCTCTTCGGCGCGCTGATTTCCCCGACCGACCCGATCGCGGTGCTCGGTGTATTACGTACCGCCAATGCGTCGAAACCGCTGAAAACCACCATCGTCGGTGAGTCGCTGTTCAACGACGGCACCGCCGTCGTGGTGTTCACCGTGTTGCTGGGCATCGCCCAACTCGGCGAAACCCCGACTGTCAGTGCCACGGCCATGCTGTTTGTCCATGAAGCCGTTGGCGGCGTAGTGTTCGGTGGGCTGATCGGTTATCTGGTTTACCTGATGATCAAGAGCATCGAGCAGCACCAGATCGAAGTGATGCTAACTCTCGCGCTGGTGATCGGTGGTTCGGCGCTGGCGTCCGAACTTCACGTTTCCGCACCGATTGCGATGGTGGTTGCCGGTCTGATCATCGGCAACCTGGGGCGCAATCTGGCGATGAACGACATGACACGCAAATACCTCGATGGCTTCTGGGAGTTGCTCGACGACATGCTCAATGCGCTGCTGTTTGCGCTGATCGGCATGGAACTGTTGCTGTTGCCATTCAACTGGCTGCACGTGGCGGCGGCGAGTTTACTGGCGGTGGCGATTCTGCTCTCGCGCCTGCTTACCGTGGCGCCGGCAATTCTGCTGCTACGGCGCTGGCGCACAGTGCCGAGCGGCACGATCCGGGTGCTGACCTGGGGCGGATTGCGTGGTGGGGTCTCGGTCGCGCTAGCACTGTCGCTGCCACTGGGAGAGGAGCGTGACTTGCTGCTGAGCATCACTTACATCGTGGTGTTGTCATCGATTCTGATACAAGGCCTGACCATTGGCCGGGTTGTCCGCGGCGTCACTGGCCAGCAAGAAGTCCGCGCTGCGAATCCCGCGCACTGACGCATCAATGGGGCGCCGTCGTGTAGCTACCTCCACGACGGCGCCGCTTCAATTAGCTGCCAGCCCGCAACACAGCATCAACCTGCTCCGCAGCGTGTAACAGATTGCTGTCGTCTCTAAACTCTCCGATCATTTGCAGGCCAACGGGTAACGCCCCGGCATTGCGAACGAGCGGGAGGTTAATTTGAGGCAAGCCAAACGCCATCCAGAACTTGCTGAAATCAGAAGGTCCGGTTGCGCCAAGACCCAATGGGGCGACGATGCCACAGCTCGCACCCAAGATGGCGTCGAAAGGCTGGAATAGCGCTTCCAAAACAGGGGCCAACTTTGCCAAGCGTTTCTTTGCCGCTGACTCTTGCTCCCAGGTCGTCAAACGGGCGCGTTCGACCATGGCTAATAACTCTTCACTGAGTTTGTCCGGATGCATCTGCAGTTCTTTGGAAAGTGATCGGGCGCCCTCGCAATCGTTTATCAGCAGATGGTCATCAAACACCGCCGCAAATTCCTCGGGCAGCAACACCTCGCTCACTGGATGTCCCGCCAATCGCAGATCTTCAACAGCAGCGCCCAGTGATTGGGCGACGTCCGCATTTACTTGATCCCAACGCGCCGTACGACAGAAGCCGAACGAGCACAACTTACGTTCATGAGCACGCTTCGGAAAACCGGGGATCAGGACTTGCGCCATCAGCTCCAGATCACGCACGGAACGGCCATACCAACCCACCGTGTCGAAACTCGGCGCTAAGGGTTTGACCCCTTCTAGAGAAACCAATCCATACGAAGGTTTGAAAGCATAGAGCCCGCAATAGGACGCCGGTTTGATCAATGATCCGGCTGTCTGCGTCCCCAACGCGATCGGAAAAAATCCGGCCGCCATCCCCGCTGCCGATCCGGCACTTGAGCTTCCAGGCGTTCTGGCAAGATCATGTGGATTGCGGGTTGGGCCGGTATGCATGTAAGCGAATTCGGTGGTATGGGTCTTGCCCATGATGACTGCGCCGGCCTGGCGCAGAAGCGACACGACATGGGCGTCACGCGAAGGACGATTGTCCTCATAAATCGGCGAGTAAAAACGGGTGGGATGATCGGCAGTGTCATAGACGTCTTTGATCCCCACGGGCACACCTGCCAGAAGGCCTTTCGCATTACTCTTTTTTAATTGGCAAGCCTGACTGCGCACCCCGTCCGGATCGAAGGAAACGAACGCATTTATGCTGCGCTCTTGCGCTTCGACACATTCAAGAAAGTGCTCGGCTACTGTCTCTGCGATCACGGCATCCGCACGAACCATTTCTGAAATGGCGGTGGCGTCAGTTTTATTAAAATTGTGCATATCGCTCCTTGGACTTCCTTCGAAAGACACTTGATGGAAGTGCGCTGTTTGGAAGTTTCAAGTTGCATACACTGACTGCAAATCATTGAAGCCTTTTATCTCGATAGGATTTCCGGCGGGGTCCAGAAAGAACATCGTTGCTTGCTCACCCGGTTCTCCTGGAAAACGAATGTTTGGCGCAAGAACAAATTCCACCTGGCCGTTGATCAACCTGTCCTTCAATGCAATCCAGTCCGACATCTGGAGTATCACGCCAAGATGGGGCATCGGCACGTTGTGCTCGCCTACCTTTCCGGTGTTAGTCACCGCAAAAGGTTCGCCCAGATGCAACGACAATTGATGCCCGAAAAAGTTGAAATCAACCCAGGTATCGGTGCTGCGCCCTTCCACACATCCCAGCAAATCACCATAAAACTGGCGGGAAATCTCCAAATCGCGGACGTGAAAAGCCAAGTGAAAAATCGACTGCATAGGTAGCTCCTGAACATCGCCGGAAGTTGAAAATCACTCACTGGGTTGAAGACTGTGCGCTTCTCATCAAAAGAGATAGCATGTAATTTTTACGCTATCGAAAGTATTTCTTATGGATACGCGTTATCTGAAGAGCCTCATCACCGTCGTGGAATGTGGCTCCATCGCACACGCCGCCCGCGTGGAAGGGTTGACGGCAGCGGCGATCAGTCAGCGAATTCTCGCGCTCGAACGCCAGCTCGGCTTTGAGCTGCTGTCTCGCGTCGGGCACGCCGCCAAGCCGAGTCACGCCTGTCTTGGTTTATTGCCCAGGGCTAAACGCATCCTTCGCGAGATTGCATTGCTGGCGGGAGATGCCGACGTGGGAGGGCTGACGGGACAGTTGAGAATAGGCGCTATCTCGACTGTGCTGACCGGTCTGCTACCTGGTGCATTGCGCGCACTGACTGAGTTGGCGCCGGGGCTGACGCCGGTCATCGTGCCTGGTACATCGCGTTCGTTGTATCAGGCGCTGCTCGCAGGAGAGGTCGACGCGGCCATTTTGGTAGTTCCACCGTTCGAATTGCCCAAAGCCTTGCAGGTGGTATCACTGCGTAAAGAGCCTCTGGTGTTTCTGTCGAAGGAAAAACCCTTCGCCAGCATCCCGGCTCAACTGATGACCCAACCGTACATCCGCTACGATCCTGACTCGTGGGGCGGGCGGCATGCCGAGCATTATCTGGCGGACAACGGCTTACTGCCGGCGCCGCTGGTCGATCTGGATGCTCTGGAGACCATTGCCATGCTCGTGACTGAAGGACTTGGCGTGAGCCTTGTGCCTTATTGGTCTGGCTTCGAACACTGGGGCCAAAAGTGTGCTGTGGCCCCGGTTGGCAATGATCGCTATGACAGAGAGATTGCACTGATCAGCCATGTTCAGACTGACCGGCCCAATATGATGAGCGCTTTGCGCAACGTACTTTCACCAGATACGCCTGAGCGGATTTAGTCCGGCCTGGATTCGGCAGGATCTTTTTCAGGGCTGCCGGATTTCGGTGGCCCGCTCTCACTGCGAATCTGCGCATGGCTGATCAGGCCGAAGATAAAGCTGCCACCGATGATGTTCCCGGCCAGAGTAGGCCCAGCGAAAATCAGCCAGAAGTCCTTCCACGGCAACTCGCCGGCGAACACCAGATAGGACACCTCTGCGGACCCGACCACAATGTGCGTGAAATCTCCCAGCGCCATGAAGTAGGTGATGAGGATGATGATCCACATCTTGGCGCTTTCCATGGACGGGATCATCCAGACCATGGTGGCGATCATCCAGCCTGAAATGATGCCTTTGGCGAACATTTTCCCGGCATCGTTTTCCATCACCTTGCGGCCAATTTCGAGGAAGGCGTGGTCGGTCTTGGTGTCGAAGATCGGCAGTTCCAGCATCACATAAGCCACCAGAATCGTGCCGCAAAGATTGCCGACCAGCACCACCGCCCAGAGACGGATCAGCCGCCCGAAATTGTTCAGCGTCGGTTTGGTCATGACCGGTAGCACGGCGGTCAGGGTGTTTTCGGTGAACAGTTGCTGGCGGGCGAGGATCACCGCGAGGAAGCCTGCGCAGTAGCCGAAACTGGCAATCACCTTGAACTCGTCGCCGTCGGGCAACCGCGAAGTAAGCAGCCCCATACCCATCAGCGACAGGCCCATGGTCAGGCCTGCGGCGAGTGCCGACCACCACAGCGCGGCGATGCTGCGCTCCAGTTCCTGGTCGCCCTGTGAGCGGATGATTTCATGCAGAACAGCTGCGCGGGGCGGCTGGTTTTTCTCGACTTCGTGCTGCTCTTTGGCCGAGAGATCGGGGGTCTTGCCGTCGGTGGGCGTGGTCATGGCTTGGGAACCGGTGGGGGTGTCGTTTATCTACGACATTCGCCGTTCACAGCTGTTCACTACCGGGCTGAAGTATGTGGTGATCACCCAATCGCCTTCGCGAGCAAGCTCGCTCCCACAGATTTTGCGCAGGCCCTGTGGGAGCGAGCTTGCTCGCGTAGGTAGCGCCGCCAATCTCAATCAGCGATCGCCGCGTTATCCTGGAACTGATCCTTGACGTACTTGATCTCGGTCCGCCCGTGCGGTGCTGGCAGGCCGTCTTCACCGAGGTTTACGAAAACCATCTTCTCGACAGTCAGAATGCTCTTGCGGGTGATCTTGTTGCGCACTTCGCAAGTCAGGGTGATGGAGGTGCGGCCGAACTCGGTGGCGGTGATGCCCAGTTCGATGATGTCGCCCTGACGCGAAGCACTGACGAAGTTGATTTCGGAAATGTACTTGGTCACCACGCGCTGATTGCCCAACTGGACGATGGCGTAGATTGCCGCCTCCTCGTCGATCCAGCGCAGCAGACTGCCGCCGAACAGGGTGCCGTTGGGGTTGAGGTCTTCGGGTTTTACCCATTTGCGGGTGTGGAAATTCATGTTCACTCCTGAGCGCTTGCCGAAAGATGGACGGTATCTTGGCAGACCGAGCGGTCATGCTCCATGACGCTTCTACTATGGTCGCTATTAACGATCTTCATCCAGCCGACAGAAACCCTTTGGAAGATCAGTCCAGACGGCTATAATCGCCACCGTTTCAAAACGGTAACGTTCACTTGCTACCGTTTTCCCGCCACCTGTCCGAGGGGCGCTGCAGCAGGTTCAACCTGTCAGGCTCGGATGGGGCGTTGACTGGCCTAGGCCGGACACTAAACGCACAACGGCGCCCATTCGCATACATTACGAATGGAGGCTCTTCATGAGCGCTGTTATCACGCCTGCAGATTTTAACGATTACAAAGTTGCCGACATGTCCCTGGCTGCCTGGGGCCGTCGCGAAACCATCATCGCGGAATCGGAAATGCCGGCTCTGATGGGGCTGCGTCGCAAGTACTCCGGCGAACAGCCGTTGAAAGGCGCCAAGATCCTCGGCTGCATTCACATGACCATTCAGACTGCCGTGCTGATCGAAACCCTGGTTGCTCTGGGTGCCGAAGTACGCTGGTCGTCCTGCAACATTTTCTCGACTCAGGACCAGGCCGCTGCCGCTATCGCTGCTGCCGGCATCCCGGTTTTCGCCTGGAAAGGCGAAACTGAAGAAGAGTACGAGTGGTGCCTCGAGCAGACCATCCTGAAAGATGGCCAGCCATGGGATGCCAACATGATCCTCGACGACGGCGGCGATCTGACCCAGCTGCTGCACGACAAGTACCCACAGGTTCTGGATCGCGTTCACGGCGTGACCGAAGAAACCACCACCGGCGTACACCGTCTGCTGGACATGCTGGCCAAGGGCGAACTGAAAATCCCGGCCATCAACGTCAACGACTCGGTGACCAAGTCCAAGAACGACAACAAGTACGGCTGCCGTCACAGCCTGAACGACGCGATCAAGCGCGGTACCGACCACCTGTTGTCCGGCAAGCAAGCGCTGGTAATCGGTTACGGTGACGTGGGCAAGGGCTCCGCGCAGTCCCTGCGTCAGGAAGGCATGATCGTTAAAGTGTCCGAAGTCGACCCGATCTGCGCCATGCAAGCCTGCATGGACGGCTACGAACTGGTTTCGCCGTTCATCGACGGTATCAACGATGGTTCCGAAGCCAGCATCGACAAAGCGCTGCTGGGCAAGATCGACCTGATCGTGACCACCACCGGTAACGTCAATGTTTGCGATTCGAACATGCTCAAAGCCCTGAAGAAGCGCGCCGTTGTCTGCAACATCGGTCACTTCGACAACGAAATCGACACCGCTTTCATGCGCAAGAACTGGGCATGGGAAGAAGTGAAGCCACAGGTACACAAGATCCATCGTACCGGCCCGGGTGCTTTCGACGCACAGAACGACGACTATCTGATCCTGCTGGCCGAAGGCCGTTTGGTGAACCTGGGCAACGCTACCGGTCACCCAAGCCGCATCATGGACGGTTCGTTCGCCAACCAGGTTCTGGCGCAGATCTTCCTGTTCGACCAGAAAGCCGAGCGCCTGACTGTTGAAGTACTGCCGAAGAAACTCGACGAAGAAGTGGCCCTGGAAATGGTTCGCGGCTTCGGCGGCGTGGTCACTCAACTGACCAAGCAACAGGCTGACTACATCGGCGTTACCGTCGAAGGCCCGTTCAAGCCGCACGCTTACCGCTACTGATAAGCCCTGGCTGCTCGCTCTCCCTGTGGGAGCGAGCCTGCTCGCGAAGGCGATTGAACATTCAACACCCGTGTTGTCTGACCTACCGCCTTCGCGAGCAAGCTCGCTCCCACATGGGAATGCAGCACCTCGAAGGTTCTTGTTTCCAAGGGTATGACCATGTCCCAAGACCGTCGCTACAGCTTCGAGTTCTTCCCGACCAAGACCGATGCTGGGCATGAAAAACTGCTCGCCACTGCCCGTCAGTTGGCCATTTACAAGCCTGACTTCTTTTCCTGCACCTACGGCGCTGGTGGTTCGACGCGTGATCGCACCCTCAACACCGTTTTGCAACTGGAAAGCGAAGTCAAAGTACCGGCCGCACCGCACCTGTCGTGCGTCGGCGACAGCAAGGACGACCTGCGCGGCCTGCTGAACGAATACAAAGCCGCCGGCATCAAGCGCATTGTTGCCCTGCGTGGCGACTTGCCGTCTGGCATGGGCATGACCAGCGGTGAGCTGCGTCACGCCAATGAACTGGTTGAATTCATTCGTGAAGAAACCGGCGACCATTTCCACATCGAAGTCGCCGCTTACCCGGAGATGCATCCGCAAGCGCGCAACTACGAAGACGATCTCGCCAATTTCGTGCGCAAGGCCCGCGCCGGCGCCGACAGCGCAATCACCCAGTACTTCTTCAACGCCGACAGCTACTTCTACTTTGTCGACCGTTTGCAGGCGCTGGGCGTGGATATTCCGGTGGTGCCGGGGATCATGCCGATCACCAACTACAGCAAACTCGCGCGCTTCTCCGACGCCTGCGGTGCGGAAATCCCGCGCTGGATTCGCAAGCAGCTGGAAGCCTATGGCGATGACACGCAAAGCATTCAGCGCTTTGGTGAGCAGGTCGTCAGCGAGATGTGCGAACGCCTGTTGCAGGGCGGCGCACCGGGGCTGCACTTCTACTCCATGAACCAGGCTGAACCTAGCCTGGCGATCTGGAATAACCTGAAGTTGCCGCGCTAAGCGTTAAGAAAGATCAAAAGATCGCAGTCTTCGACAGCGCCTACAGGGGTTGTCGGTGCTGCGATTTTTTGCTTTTAAAGGCCCGAGACAGAGCTTGTGCAGCAGTTTCTGGCTCTTTGTGGTTTCTCGTCGTAATCTCAAGCCATGCCTTTGATCACACAGTTATTCGCCGTGCTGGTTTTTGCTTGCCTGAGCGTCGCTGCTCGAGGCGAGAAGCTGCGTATTGTCACCGAGCCGTGGGCACCTTACGTCTTTGAAGAGAACGGCAAGAACCTCGGTCTGGACTACGAAACCACCGCCATTGTGTTCAAGCGCCTGGGCATTGAAGTCGAGTGGCAGTTCCTGCCGTGGAAGCGCTGCCTGTCGATGCTGGAGACCGGCCAGGCCGACGGTGCGCTGGACATCTTTCACAGTGAGGAGCGTGACGCCACCCTGCTCTACCCCAGCGAGCCGCTGTCGGATGTCGAGTTCGTGATGTTCTACGCCAATGACCGGCCACACCCGTTCAGTAAACTCGAAGATCTCAAAGGCCTGACCATCGGCACCTCGCCGGGTTATCTGTACAGCCCAGATTTCAGCGAATCGAACCTGTTTACTCGCGAGCCTGCACCGACCCACGAAGCCAACTTCGGCAAACTCGTGCGGGGACGCATCGATTTGTTGATCACTGATCGCCGCGTCGGCCAGCACTTGCTCGATGAGTTGAATATTCGCGATCTGATCAGCGAAAACCCCAAGGTTATTAGCCGTCAGAGCCAATTTCTTGCGGTTCGACGCAATGCCGGGATGGATTTGCTGGTGCAGCGTTTCGGCGCCGAACTCAAGCGTTTCAAGCGCGAACCGGCCTACGCCGAGCTGAGCGCGCGCTATGGCGCGGCCCCCGGCAAGACTGCGCCGCAGAGTAATGCCTCAGCGAGCAATAAAACCGTTGAGCAGCATGAAAGCATCGCGCAGTGATTGCTCTGTTATACTCCGGCGTTCCCGCCAGGCTCACGCCCGGACGCCCGGAACCGTAACAGGCCTCTCGACCCGCTACAGCGCAGCTTTCAGCCCGCGCGAGCACTCCAGACGTGCCTTTGGAACCGCAGCAGGACCGGACGGGATTGCGTCCTCTTAAACGTGATTCGCGCCAGGCAAGATTCCCATTGGGCCAAGCCCTAACTAAAACAGGATTACTCATGTCCTTTGCTTCCCTCGGTCTCTCCGAGGCTTTAGTCCGCGCCATCGAAGATGCGGGCTATACCGAGCCTACTCCGGTGCAACAGCGGGCTATTCCCGCCGTGTTGCAAGGTCGCGACCTGATGGTTGCGGCACAGACAGGTACTGGTAAAACCGGCGGTTTCGCCCTTCCGATCCTGGAGCGGTTGTTCCCCAACGGTCACCCGGACAAATCCCAGCGTCACGGCCCGCGCCAACCGCGCGTATTGGTCCTGACCCCGACCCGCGAACTCGCGGCCCAGGTTCACGAGAGCTTCAAGATCTACGCCCGTGACCTGAAATTCGTCAGCGCCTGCATCTTCGGTGGCGTCGGCACGAACCCGCAGGTTCAGGCCATGTCCCGTGGTGTTGACGTACTGGTGGCGTGCCCGGGTCGTTTGCTCGACTTGTGCGGCCAGGGCAGCGTCGATCTGTCCCACGTTGAAATCCTCGTCCTCGACGAAGCCGACCGCATGCTCGACATGGGCTTCGTTCACGATGTGAAGAAAGTCCTCGCACGTCTGCCGTCCAAGCGTCAGAACCTGCTGTTTTCGGCGACGTTCTCCAAAGACATCACCGACCTCGCCGGCAAGCTGCTGCACAACCCGGAACGCATCGAAGTCACGCCGCCGAACACCACGGTCGAGCGCATCGAACAACGCGTATTCCGTCTGCCGGCCAGCCACAAGCGTGCGCTGCTGGCTCACCTGATCACCGCCGGCGCGTGGGAACAGGTGCTGGTGTTCACCCGCACCAAGCACGGCGCCAACCGTCTGGCCGAGTACCTCGACAAGCACGGTCTGCCGGCTGTCGCGATTCACGGCAACAAGAGCCAGAACGCTCGCACCAAAGCCTTGGCCGACTTCAAGGCTGGCGAAGTGCGCATTCTGGTGGCCACCGATATCGCCGCGCGCGGTCTGGACATCGACCAGTTGCCACACGTGGTCAACTTCGAACTGCCGAACGTCGATGAAGACTATGTGCACCGTATCGGCCGTACTGGCCGTGCCGGTCGTTCGGGCGAGGCGATCTCGCTGGTTGCGCCGGACGAAGAAAAGCTGCTGAAAAGCATCGAGCGCATGACCAAGCAGAAGATTGCCGATGGCAACCTGATGGGCTTCGACTCGAGCACCATTGAAGCCGAGAAGCCGGAAGTACGTGAACGTCCGGACGTGCGCAACCCGCGCAATCCTCGTGGCCCGCGCGGCGACGGTCCGAATGGCGGCGGCGGTGGCGGCGGTCGTAAAGACAAAGGCAAAGAAAAGAGCAAGGAAAAGCCAGCCGGCGAACGCGGCGAGCGTCCAGCCCGTCCGCAGAAGCCTCGCGAAGGCACTCCGGCCCGTGAACAACGCCCGAGCCAGCCGACACGCGCTGCGTCTGATCGCGCCCCGGACGAGTTCCTCGACGACGATGTGGATAACTTCGGTAACCGCGTTGACTACGTGCCTAAGCCAGCCCCAGCCGGCGGTCGCGGCCGTCGTCCAGGCGTACCGGCTCAAGGTGCAGGCGCAGGCACGGGTTCCGGCGCGCCACGCGGCGGTCAGTCGCAAGGTCGCCAGAACGGCCCGCGCAACACCAACGGTTCGAGCACCGGCACACCGCCAGCCAAGCGTAGCGGTCCACGTAATGGTGCACCGCGTGAAGGTCAGTCGGGTCGTCGCGACGACTCCGCCTCGTCCTCGCGCAACCGCCGCCCGGCCCGTGATGATCAACCACGTACCGAGTCAGCAGCCGTGCAGACCCCGCGCAGCAATGGTCCGAAGATCATGCACAAGGAGTCGAAAGCCGACCGCTTCCCGACACCTGAGCAACTCGATCAACTGCCAAGCCGTCCGCGTGGCGAAAAACCAGCCTTGCTGACTCGCAATCGCTGATTTGATGCCGCAATGAAAAATGCCCCGGTTCGCAAGAGCCGGGGCATTTTTATGAACAATGCATAACCCTGTGGGAGCGGGCTTGCCCGCGATGAGGCTGGTACAGTCAGCGGTGATGTTGTTTGAACTGACGCCATCGCGGGCAAGCCCGCTCCCACAGGTTTTTGTGCAAATAGCCGAACAAAGTGTGAGGCAATAAAAAACGCCCCCGGCCTTTCGACCGGGGGCGTTTTTGTGTGGCTTGCGAAAATTACTTCGCTTTCACACCTTCCAGCGAGATGTCCAGATCAACGGTTTGCGAGGAAGGGCCTGGGCCTTTGATCCCGAAATCGTTCAGGTTGAGGGTGGTCTTGGCGTTGAAGCCAGCACGCTCGCCGCCCCACGGATCCTTGCCTTCGCCGTTGAACGTGGCCTTGAAGGTCACAGGCTTGGTCACGCCGTGCATAGTCAGGTCGCCGGTCACGTCAGCAGTCTTTTCACCGGTGGATTTAACGGCGGTGGAGACGAACTTGGCGTCAGCGAATTTGCCCACGTCCAGGAAGTCTTTGCTGGCGATGTGCTTGTCACGTTCAGCATGGTTCGACCACAGGCTGGCGGTTTTCACGTCAACGGCGATCTTGCTGGCTTCAGGCTTTGCCGAATCCCAGGAGAAAGTACCGTCGAAGTCCTTGAACGTACCGTGGATGAAGCTGTAGCCCAGGTGGCTGATTTTCCAGTCAACGAAGGCATGCTGGCCTTCCTTGTCAATTTTGTAGTCCGCTGCCATGGCCTGACCAGCCGAGAGCAGTGCAGAACCGATTGCCAGAGCGGCCAGAGTTTTTTTCAACATGCTTTCTTTTCCTTTGAGTCGAGGTTGAACTTCAGGCTTTGCGACCGAGCATTCGAGTGAGGGTCGCATCACGATCGATAAAGTGGTGCTTCATTGCTGCCAACGCATGGAGACCGGAGAAAATTACCAGCGCCCACGCCAGCCAGAGATGAATCACCCCAGCGGTATCTGCCTGATCCGGTAGCCCGGAAACCAGTGCAGGAACTTCAAACAGGCCAAACACCGGGATCCCGACACCGTCTGCGGTGGAAATCAGGTAACCGGCGAGCATCACAGCGAACAGCGCAAGATACAGAAACCCGTGGCCGAATTTAGCGCCGATGCGGGTCATGCGGCTGTAGCTTTGCAGCGATGGCGGCGGTGGGCTGATAAAACGCCACAACACCCGCAACACCATCACACCGAGCAGCACCAGGCCGATGCTCTTGTGCAGATCCGGCGCGTCTTTGCGCCAGCTGCTGTAGTAATCCAGCCCGACCATCCACAGGCCCAGCGCGAACAGTCCGAAGACCACCAACGCCACGCCCCAGTGCATGAAGATGCTGACCCAACCATAGCGCGAAGAAGAGTTACGTAGCTGCATTGCCCAAATCCTGTGAGAACTGCGAACCAAGACTAGCGAGTTATCTATCGAATTAAAGCGGAAAATTTTGCTTTGAAATATCGAGAAATACGATCAAGAGTCTGGAAGTGGCGTGTTAAGGAAAGATTAAAGGTGATTTTCTCGTGGGATGCTCGAGATCGGTAGCCGTGCAGCACGTGTGAATATGTATTGGTGGCTGTTACGAAAAGTCGCCAGTAGCGAAGTTTTCAATCAATACATATGTATCTCTGACCGACCGCTTGAACCTGTTCAGATGAAGACCCAATCAATCATCGAAAAGGTGCAACACATGGCTCTTCGTTATACCGCCTTTCAAGCAAGTGGCTCGTCTGATTTACCTCCGAACCAGACAATGACTCCGGGGCAATACCTTCAATCGGAGAATGGCCGATTTCGTTTAGTTCTGCAGAGCGATGGAAATCTGGTGATAAGGGAAGGTGAGTCGCTAGTCTGGATCGCAGATAGCAACCAACCTTACAGCGCAACTTTGCGTCCGAAAAAAATGCGCGAGCCTCTGCAGCTTGTCGTCAGTAATAGCGGATTCCTCTACGACCCCTCCAGACGCCGGCTCTGGATCGCTGAAAGTACTCACAGCAGCGATAAATCGCTGTGGTACAACACCTTCATGTCTATTCAGGATGATGGGAATCTAGTCATTTACGATCAGCGCACGGGTGTTCTGCGTTGGGCGCGTTTTGGTTTTGCTCCGGGGAGGAACAAGAAACCCAAGCAGCGGTGGCTCAGGCACTTGCCTGACGGGATGGAGTTCTTCAAGTGGGAGTTTTAACAGCCTCGCTTCGCCGGTTGTTTAGTTATGAAGAACCGACGGCGGCTGTAAACAATCAGCGGCATATGGATCTATCTGGCATTTATGAGCAAGTTCAGGACCAACGCCACCCGGAAAGAAGCGTCCATTGGCACAGCCGATAAGTGTGATTAACAGAAGTATTACCGCGAGCGTTTTCATGAGACATCTCCAATTTCCTGAAGCATAAAGTTGGAGCCCTGGCACCCGCCATCATCGGGTTCTGATTATTTTGTGGGAAGTCTCCTGTGCAGCGGTAGGCCGCTGGAATGCACTGTTTTGCGCGGGGCAGCGCACGCTGAGAGCAAAAAAAGCGCGGCATACGCCGCGCTTTTTCGTTCACACCCAGCCTTACTGCGCCTTGGTCTCGGTCGTTGCCGCAGGTTTCGCCGCTGGCTTCTTCGTCGGTTCAGCCTTTTTTACCGCCGGTTTGACCGGAGCTTTTTTCGCTTCGGTTTTGGCCGCAGGCTTCTTCGCGGCTGGCTTGGCCGCTGCTTTCTTCGCAGGCTCCGCTTTTACCGGGGCAGCTGGCTTCGGTGCTTCCACCGGAGCAGGCGCAGGTGCCGGGGTTGGCGCTGGAGCCACTGGTGTTTGCGCCGGCTCTGGCGCTTTCACAGGTTCTGGCTTCTTCTCGTCATCCGAACCCCCGAACAGGTTGCTGAAGAAGTTGCCCTTCTTCGCTGCCACGGCACCTGCCGCGCCCGCCGCTGCTGCGGCCGGGATCACTTTAGCCGGTTCGAACGACTTGCCTGCCGCCAGATCTTCAACCTGGCTGGCCGCACGCTGACCGGTGCGCAGTGCGCCTTCCAGAGTGCCCGGATACAAGGTGTCGGTATGTTCGCCGGCGAACGCTACGCGCTGCAGCGGACGTTCCCAGATACGCCAGAACTTGCTGATCTGGCCCGGGCCGTAAGCCAGGTAGGCGCCGCCCATCGACGGGTCGGTGCTGTAGCGACGGATCTCATAACCGGTGAACGAGCCACGGGCCTGTGGATAAAACGCGTGCAGACGGATCAGCACCTGATCGGCCATCTGCTTGTCGCCAAATGCCTGCATCACGCGAGCATTGTCGCCGGACAGGTTGATCACCACGTTGGCGCCGCCCTTCAGCGCGGGCTCGATCCACAACATGCCCAAGCCTGTGTTGCTGTAGATCTCGCCGGACATGCGCGACTTGCTTTCCCACACTGGCGTCTTGAACTTCAGCATGATCTGGTCGCGCCAACCGTAGTTGGTGCCCTTGATCGCCGCCAGACGCTGGGCATCCAGCGCCGGGGTCAGCTGAATCTTGTTCAACGCACGCAGCGGTACTGCCAACACAACGTAATCGGCCTGGTAACCGACGCTGCCGACCTTGACGGTCACGCCGTCCTTGTCCTGGCTGATGGCCGACACGGGCGAATTGGTCTTGATGGTTTTGATCTGTTTGACGAACGCTTGGGCCAGCACCTGGCTGCCGCCGACCAGACGCGAAGCACGCAGGTCACGGTCGGAGACGCCGCGATACACGCGGTTCTGCTGAGCGAAGTACAGCAGCGACAGGCGCGAAGGCTCGTCGTAGTGGGTGCGGATGTCCTGGTTGATCAACTGACGCGCAGTGGCGGGCAGATTCTGTTTGTCGAGCCAGTTCGACACGGTGATCTGATCCAGTGCGTGCAGGGTGCTGGTCGCCGTCGGATTCTGCGGATCGTCGATCGAGCGCGCCAGATCGTCGAGGGTTTTCTGGTAGCGCTTCAAGGCATCGGCGGTGGCTGGTTGCTTGGTCGCCAGGTCGGCGGCGGAGAAGTACTCGCCGTCGATCAGATAACCCGGCGTACGCACGAATTCCGGTGCCGGTGTGGTGCCGAGCTTGAACGTCGAGACATACTTGTTCAGCACCGGCTGAGTCTTGTCGTTGCCTATCCACTCGCTGGTGGCCATGCCCGAGCGACCGCCCAAGCCTGGTTTGGCTTCAAGCAGCGTGACCTGCCAGCCTTTGTTTTGCAGTTCGTAAGCGGCCGTCAGGCCCGACAGGCCGCCGCCGATCACGATTGCGGTTTTATCCTTGGCCAGCGCAGTCACGCTGAACAGCCCCAACATCACCAGCGCACAGGCGCGCAGCCAACCGACAGACATTCAGCGAACTCCGGAAATACACAGAAAAAAGCAGTTGTGCGGGCCAGACGACCCTAAGAACCGCGAAGAATACGTTAGCCATCAAAACGCCGCCAGCGACGTCTATCGACTCATACAAAGTAGCTCAATCGACACAATGGGTTGTCCCCGCGCGATGCATTGCATAGGCTTGCGCGATTGTTTGCCCGCGCCTGTCGCGAGCCGCCTCGAGGAGACTGTAAATGGGCCTGAATAACCAGTGGATGCAACGCGATCTCGCGGTGTTGTGGCATCCCTGCACCCAGATGAAAGACCACGAACAGCTGCCGCTGATTCCGATCAAGCGCGGCGAAGGCGTCTGGCTCGAAGACTTCGAAGGCAAGCGCTACCTCGACGCGGTCAGCTCCTGGTGGGTCAACGTGTTCGGCCACGCCAACCCGCGCATCAACCAGCGAATCAAGGATCAGGTCGATCAACTGGAGCACGTGATTCTCGCCGGCTTCAGCCATCAGCCGGTGATTGAGCTGTCCGAGCGTCTGGTGAAGATGACGCCGGAAGGCCTGAATCGAGTGTTCTACGCCGATAACGGTTCGTCCTGCATCGAAGTTGCGCTGAAAATGAGCTTTCACTACTGGCTCAACCGCGGACAGCCTGCCAAAAAGCGCTTCGTCACCCTGACCAACAGCTACCACGGCGAAACCATGGCGGCGATGGCGGTCGGCGACGTGCCGCTGTTCACCGAGACCTACAAAGCCCTGCTGATGGACACCATCAAAGTGCCGAGCCCGGATTGCTACGGGCGCCCCGAAGGCATGAGCTGGGAAGAACACTCACGCAACATGTTCGCCGCCATGGAACAGACTTTGGCAGATAACCATGACAGCGTTGCGGCAGTGATTGTCGAGCCGCTGATCCAGGGCGCTGGCGGCATGCGCATGTATCACCCGGTGTACCTCAAGCTGCTGCGCGAAGCCTGCGACCGTTACGGCGTGCACCTGATCCTCGACGAAATTGCCGTCGGATTCGGTCGCACCGGCACGATGTTCGCCTGCGAGCAGGCCGGCATCCGTCCGGATTTCCTCTGCCTGTCCAAGGCCCTGACCGGCGGCTACCTGCCGCTGGCCGCGTGCCTGACCACCGACGATGTCTACAGCGCGTTCTACGACGACTATCCAACCCTGCGCGCCTTCCTGCACTCGCACAGCTACACCGGCAACCCGCTGGCGTGTGCGGCGGCGTTGGCGACGCTGGATATCTTCGAGCATGACAACGTGATCGAGAACAACAAGGCACTCGCTCAGCGCATGGCTTCGGCGACGGCGCATCTGGTCGATCACCCGAACGTCAGTGAAGTGCGTCAGACCGGCATGGTCCTGGCGATCGAGATGGTCAAGGATAAAGCCACGAAAGAGGCCTACCCTTGGCAGGAGCGCCGCGGCCTGAAGGTGTTCCAGCATGCGCTGGAGCGTGGCGCGCTGCTGCGTCCGCTCGGTAGTGTGGTGTATTTCCTGCCGCCGTATGTGATCACCCCGGAGCAGATCGACTTCCTCGCCGAAGTCGCCAGCGAAGGCATCGACATTGCCACGCGTGACAGCGTCAGCGTGGCCGTGCCAAAGGATTTCCATCCCGGCTTCCGTGATCCGGGCTGATTCCCTGATGATTCAGCCCACCCCCTGTGGCGAGGGGATTTATCCCCGTTGGGTGGCGCAGCCGCCCCAAAATCTGCAATCGCGGTGAATCCGATGTACCGCGTGCAGTGATTTCACGACTGCTGCGCAGACGAACGGGGATAAATCCCCTCGCCACAAAGGCAGTCATCAATAGTCAGTAACCACAGCAATTCTGATCCAATTTTTTAGAGACCCACCATGAGACTGTCCCGCTTCTTTATCGACGCCCCGCTAAGCACCGGCCAACACGAACTGCCGGAGGCCCAGGCGCATTACATCAGCCGCGTGCTGCGCATGGCCGAGGGCGATGCGGTGCAAATGTTCGACGGTTCGGGTCATGAGTTTCGCGGCTCCTTGCTGGAAGTCGGCAAGAAACGCGTGGTGGTGCAGATCGACGAGCAGTTCGCCGGGCAGATCGAATCACCGCTGCACATCCATCTCGGCCAAGGCCTGTCCCGCGGCGAGCGGATGGACTGGGCGATCCAGAAAGCCACCGAACTGGGCGTGAATGAAATCACCCCGATCTTCAGCGATCGCTGTGAAGTTCGCCTCAAAGACGAGCGCGCTGATAAACGCCTGCAGCATTGGCGTCAGGTGGCGATCAGTGCGTGTGAGCAATGTGGTCGTTCGCGGGTCCCGGTGATTCATCCGCCGGTACTGCTGGCGGACTGGATCAAGCAGACCGAAGCCGAGCTGAAACTGGTGCTGCACCCGGTGGCCGAGCCGCTGGTGAGCCATGCCAAACCGGCGACGCTGGCGTTTCTGATCGGGCCTGAGGGCGGGTTGTCCGAGGCCGAGGTCGAGCAGGCCAAAGGCAATGGTTTTCAGGCTGCGCGCTTGGGGCCGCGAGTGTTGCGCACCGAGACGGCGCCGGTGGTTGCGCTGGCGGTGGCCCAACAACTTTGGGGTGATTTCTAAGGCCCCATCGCTAGCAGGTTAGCTCCCACATTGGCTCTCCAGTGAACATGAAACCAATGCACACTCGAGATCCAATGTGGGAGCCAGCCTGCTGGCGATCAGCAACACCGAGGTCTGGAACTTACTGCACCGGATCACTGGTTGGCTTGGCAATAATCGCCTTCAACTCGCTGGTCATCGGAAACTCCAGATTCAAACCCTTCGGCGGAATCGGCTGTTCGAACCAGCGCTGGTAAATCCCGTTGATCTCGCCCGAACTGTACAAATCAGCCAGCGCACCGTTGACCAGCGCTAGGAACTGCGGATCATCCTTGCGCACCATGCAGCTATAGATTTCCCGCGACTGCTGCTCTCCCACCACCACCCAGTTATGCGGATCGCGCGACTTGGCCCGCTCGCCGTAAAGCAGTGCATCGTCCATATAGAACGCCACCGCCCGCCCGGTTTGCAGCATTTGGAACGCTTCACCATGATCCTTGGCACTGATCACGAACATGTTCAGATTGTGGTCGAGGTTATAGCTCTTCAGATAGCGTTCGTTGGTGGTCCCGGCGGTGGTCACCACGTTCTTGCCGCGCAGGTCGGCGAAGCTTTTGATGCCGCTATCCTTGGCGGTCAGCAACTGACCTTTGACGTAGATGAAACCGTAGGAAAACGACACCTGTTTCTGCCGCTCGGCGGTTACGCCAGTGGAGCCGCATTCGAGGTCGACCGTGCCGTTCTGCACCAGCGGAATGCGCGTCTGTGACGTTACCAGGTTGTACTTCACCTTGAGATCCGGCAGCGCCAGTTGCTGGCGGATACGCTCGACAATTTTGCCCGCCAGATCCACCGAATACCCCATCGGCTTGCCAGTGTGATCACCCACGTAAGAGAACGGCACCGAGGCATCGCGATAGCCCAGGGTGATGCTCTTGGCACTGGCGATTTTGCCGAGAGCGCCGGTCAAAGGCGCTTCATTGGCCTGGGCCTGACTGCCGATCAGCAGCCCCAAAGTACAGGCAAGCAACGTGATTTTTTGCATTGTTATTCTCCGTTGTGGGTATCAATTGTTTTAGCGCCGCGCCGCAATGACGGTGATTTCCACCAGCACCTGTGGGCGTGCCAGTTCGGCTTGCAGCGTAGTGCGGCTCGGCGCCTTGCCCGGCGTCAACCACGCGGACCAGACTTCGTTCATCGCGGCGAAATCGGTAGTGATGTCTTTCAGGTAAATCGTTGCACTGAGCAGATGATCCTTGTCGCTGCCCGCTTCGGCCAGCAGTGCATCGATTTTGGCCAGCACTTCGCGGGTTTGATTGCCGGCGTCGATTGCGTCGCCCGGCACCTGACCGGAAAGGAAAACCAGATCGCTAAAGATCACGGAGCCGGACAGGCGCGGGTTGGTGTGCAGACGCTGGATGGTCATGGTTGAGTCCTCTCAGAGATGTGAATTGAAACCGCGCATATCGATCGAAGGGCGTTGCTGGCCGATCAGTTCGCTGAGCAATTGCCCGCTGCCGCTGGCCAGGGTGAAACCCAGTGCGCCGTGACCAAGGTTCAGCCACAGATTGCGATAAGCCGTCGCACCCAGTAGCGGCACGCCAGTCGGGGTTGCCGGGCGCATGCCAGCCCACTCGATGGCGGCGTCGTAATTGCCGGCCTCAGGAAAAGTGTCGCGGGCCTGACGTTTGATCAGCGCCAGCCGTTCGGGGTCGACCGCTGGATCGAAACCGACGATGTCGACCATCGCCGCCACACGCAATTGTTCACCGATGCGCGCGTAGACAATCTTGCGGTCGTAGTCAGTGATGCTTATGTCCGGCGCGCGGTGTTCGCTGCCGATCGGCACGGTCAGGCTGTAGCCCTTCAGCGGATACAGCGGCAGACGCAGACCGGGCAGCGCCAGCAATGGGCTGCGATGGCCGGCGGCGATGACCAGTTGCTCGACAGGCATTGTTTCGTTGCCCAACTCGATAGCCGTGACCGCGCCGTTGCTGTGAGAGATCCCGGTCACCGCTTGGCCGAGTCGAAACTCGCAGCGCCCGGAGGCCTGCAATCGCGCGGCCAGTTGCTCGCAGAATCCGTGGCAATCGCCAACCTCTTCGTCTGGCGTATAGATCGCGCCAACAAACGGCGCATCGGCCAGCGCCGGTTCCAGTTGCGCGCATTCGCTGGCGGACAACACCCGCTGTTGTTGCGGATCGGCCAGGCCTTTGCGGGCATGGTCAAAACTGCCGGTCTTACGGAACGTCACCAGTTTGCCGTTACGCCGCCAGTGAAAGTCGGCCAGCCCGTCATCTTCGCGCCAGCGCTTCAGCGTGCCTTGGCTGAACGTCGCCAGTCGCAACAGATGCGCAGCGTTTTCACGGTTGACGCAAGTGCGGCACGCGGCAAGAAACGACGCCATCCAGCGCCACTGCGCCGGATCCAGACGCGGGCGCAGCTTGAGCGGTGAATCGCCGCGCAGCATCCAGCCAATCGCTTGCATCGGCACGCCGGCATCAGCCAGCGGCGCGACATAGCGGTACGACAACTGGCCACCATTGGCGAAACTGGTCTCGCTGCCGAGCGACTCCCGCGCCTCGACCACCGTCACCTCAAAGCCGTCGCGCACCAGCGCATATGCCGTTGCCAGGCCAATAACGCCACCGCCGATGATGCAAACATGCTGAGCCATTGCTGCCCCTGAACTCTGGTAAAGACCAGACCGAGGTTAGAGCCAGGTGACAGCCGCCGAACAATGAATAAAGATGCTCATCCCATAAACAAAGGTTATGGACTCGCCATGCGTCTACGTCACATCGAGATTTTCCAGGCCATCCGCCAGACCGGTTCGGTCAGCGGCGCTGCGCAGTTGCTGCACGTCTCGCAACCGGCAGTGACCAAGGTCTTGCAACACGCCGAGCAGCAGTTGGGTTTTCCGCTGTTTCTGCGGGTACGCGGCAAGTTGCAGGTCACCCCGGAAGCGCTGGAACTGGAGCGCGAAGTCGACAAGGTCACGGAAAGCCTGCAAGGCGTGCGGCGCCTGGCCCAGAGTTTGCGCCGCGAGCCGGGGCACAGTTTGCGTATCGGTGCGACGCCGGCGCTGGCACTGGCGTTGTTGCCGCCAGCGATTCATGAGTGGACGACGCGCTACCCGGACATCGTCTGTGAGCTGTCCAGCGCCCACAGCCGTGAGCTGATGCAGAATTTGTTGATGCGTGAGGTGGATGTCGCGCTGACACTACAGTTGCCCGATCATCCGGGGCTCAAAGCGCAGCCCTTGGCGTGCGGAGTGCTGGTGGCATTGGCGCCGAAAGATTTCTGGCCGGCGCAAGATGCGGGTAAACCATTGCCGCTGATGGCGTTGGCGGGGGCGCCGTTGATTGGCTTGTCCAGTGCCGATCCATTGGCGGCAAGGCTCGACAGTTATCTGGAAGCGGTCGAGCCGCCGCCTCGTACCCGCATCGCCGTGCAAACGTATTCACTGGCACGCGCAATGGTGGAGTCCGGGGCGGGCGTGGCCGTGATCGACCCGTTCACCGCACTGGGCGCTTCTTCGGTAACCACAACCATCCGCCCACTGTCCCCGCCATTGCCGATCACGCTTTACGCAGTCACCCGCGCCAGTGAACCCTCACCGCATACCCTGAATGATCTGCTGAAGATTTTCAGCGATCGAGCGCAGAAACAGCTGGATGGCCTCAGCTAACAATTGGCGCGACACGGTCTACAGCACGTAAAACATAATCGCGACAAAGTGCAGCAGACTCCCCGCGATCACGAACAAATGCCAGATCCCGTGGGCATGCCGTAGCCGATGATCCAGGGCAAAAAAGATAATCCCCACGGTGTACAACACCCCGCCCGTCGCCAGCCAGGCAAATCCGGTTGCGCCCAACGCCGCCAGCAACGGATTGACCGCCACCAATACGATCCAGCCCATCACCGCATAGATCACGATGGACAGAATCCGCGCCTCGGAGCGCGGTTTGATTTCTTGCAAAATGCCAATCAGCGCCAGCCCCCAGACAATCCCGAACAGCGTCCAGCCCCACACTCCGCGCAACGTCACCAGGCAAAACGGCGTGTAACTGCCGGCGATCAGCAGATAGATCGAAAAGTGATCAACCTTCTTCATGATCTCTTTCTTGCGCCCGCGCACGCTGTGGTACACGGTCGATGCGCTGTACAACACCAGCAGGGTAAACGCGTAAATCGCCACACTGACAATCTTCCATGGACTGCCATCGAGGCAGGCGATCACCAGCATCCACACACCGCCGATAAAAGCCGCCACTGCCCCGACCAAATGCGTCCAGGCGTTCAATCGTTCTCCGTGATACATCTATTGCTCACCTCAAAATTCGTTACCGCCGCGCGCAAGGCTCGGGCCTTGAGCGTAAAAGCGCAATGTTTCTGTTAAGCGCGACCTGCGCACAACTCGGTAATTGGGCACAATCGGCCGATACCAAAAAGAGTCCGCGCCATGCTCATCGACGAAGAGTTGACCCTGAAAAAACTCGAGGTGTTCCTCGCTTTCATGCGCACCGGCAACCTCGCCCGCGCCGCTGCCGAGTTGCAGACCAGCAACGTCAGCGTGCACCGCGCGATTCATTCGCTGGAAAGCGCCCTGCGCTGCCCGCTGTTCAAACACGAAGGACGCAACCTGACGCCGCTGGAAAGCGCCTACGTACTGGAAGAGCGCGCGCAGAAGCTGATCCAGGACGTGGTCGAAAGCGTACGCCTGACCCGCGAGGCCGCCGGGTTCTCCGCCGAACGCTTCAAACTCGGCTCGCTGTATTCGCTGACCGTGAAGACGGTGCCGCAGCTGATCATGGGCCTGAAAATCCGCCGCAGCGAACTCAACATCGACCTGATTCTCGGCTCGAACATCGACCTGATCTACAAGCTCAAGAACATGGAAGTCGACGCGATTTTAGTGTCGCTGGACGACAGCATCAACGACCCGGATTGCGAGCAGATTGCGCTGTTTTCCGATGACATCTTCCTCGCGACGCCCGCAGATTCAAGGTTCGCCCAGCGCAGCGAAGTCGATCTGGCCGAGGTGCGTGATGAAACTTTTATCACCCTGACCCAAGGCTTTGCCACGCATCAGGACGGTAATCGGGTGTTCAAGCAGGCAGGGTTCGAGCCGAAGGTGGCGATGCAGGTGAATGACATCTTCACGCTGCTGAGCATGGTCAGTTCGGGGGTGGGTTATGCGTTGCTGCCGGGGAGGATTGCGGCGGTGTATGAGAATCGGGTGAAGCTGATTCCATTGCAGGAAAAGTATCGGTTGCAGCAGCACATTGGTGTGGTGTTCTTGAAGGCCAAGGAGCGCGATCCGAATTTGCTCGCGTTGTTGGCGGAGTGTCGGATGTATGCCAATCGCCAGGCTGGGGTTTGACTGGGAGCAGATCAAGATCAAGAGCTACCCCCTCACCCCAGCCCTCCCGAAACGTCGGACCGCCCCCAAGGGGGCGAGGGGGAAAGGGAGCAGATCTTCATGCTTTTCAAACCTGAGCTCGACACAGGTGTTTCAGGTCGATGTATAGCGCCAAAACTACTCGGTCAGTCCCCTCTCCCTCCGGGAGAGGGTTAGGGTGAGGGCTGCTTTTTGGGTCGACGCTAGCCCACCAACCCACGCATCAGCAGATACAACAGCGAAGGCCCAAGCAAACACCCAAGCGCGGTATAGAACGCCGCCGTCAGACAACCGTAAGGCACCAACTTCGGATCCGTCGCCGCCAGCCCCCCGGCCACGCCGCTGGAAGTGCCCATCAACCCACCGAAGATCACTGCACTTCGCGGGTTGTTCAAGCCGATCATCGGCGCCACGAACGGCGTCATCACCATCACCAGAATCGCCTTGATCAACCCAGCTGCAATCGACAACGCCATGACTTCCGAGCTGGCGCCAATCGCCGCCCCGGTCACCGGGCCGACAATGTAAGTCACCGCTCCCGCGCCGATGGTGGTCAGGCTCACCGCGTCGGTATAACCGAACGCCATCGCCACCCCTACCCCGGCAACAAACGACGTCCCGACCCCGACAAACAGCGCCAGCACACCGACAAACCCAGCACGTTTGAGTTCATCAACACTCACCCCGAACGCCGTGGCAACAATGGCGAAATCTCGCAACATCGCGCCGCCCAGCAAACCGATACCGGACAACAGAGGGATATCCACCACCCCCTTCTGCCCACCAGTCAGCGCCCCGCCGACATACGACAGCACCAGTCCCAGAAGAATGGCGATGGCCGAGCCGTGCAACCGGCTCTTGGTGAAGGTGTTGGACATCCAGTAGGACACCCACATGGTCAGGCCGACAATCAGAAAACCGCTGATCAGGCCGTAGCCAGTGATGACTTTCATCATTGATTCGTACATGGCGATTACCCCGCAGTCTTGGCTGGAGCAATCGGCGCCGGGTCCTTGTTGCCGAGGCGCACCAGCACCGGCACCAGGGCAAAGGCAATCACCACCGCGAGCGTCCCGGCGAGAATCGCCATCGGCCCGCCCTTCAGCGCGCCGTAAACGTTTTGCTGCGCCGCCATGGCGACCACGATCGGAATGTAGATCGCACTCCAGAACTCGACACCCTGTTCGGTCTTGCCCTTGAGCCAGCCAGTCTTGTTCAGATAACTGCCCAGCCCGATCAACAGCAGCATTGCAATACCGACGCCGCCGACATTGGCCGGTACGCCGATCAGCTTGCCCAGCAGTTCACCGAACCAGACACCCACCAGCGTGCAAAAGGCCAGAAACGCCACACCGTAAATAATCATTGTTGTAGTCCTCAAAGTGCATCGTCGAATGTTGTTTTTGTTGTTCGAAGCTTGAGTCGGTGGTTTTAGAGTGGGCGGCTTCCCTCCTCACGCAATAGCGCCTGCAGGGTGTCGAGGCGAGCACTGTCGAAGGCAGTGACGGTGCCCTGCTCGAACACCCGGCGCGCCAGCCCGGTCAGCACCGCGCCGGGCGGCAGTTCGATCTGTAGACGCACGCCGCGCTCGTAGGCGCTTTGCACGGTGCCGCGCCAATCCACCACGCGGCACATGTTGAAAGCGAGGTCGTCGCGCAGGGCATCGACCTTAGTCACCGGGCGAGCGCGGCTGCCGCTCAGGTAAGCAATCTGCGGGGTTTTCATTTCAACCTTGGCAAAAGCTTCGGCGAGGATTTGCGCTGGTTTTTCCAGCAATGGACAGTGCGACGGCACGCTCACCGCCAGACGTTTCGCCAGCCCCGCGCCACGGCTGCGCGCCAACTCCGCGACCGCTTGCATCGCGATGTCGCTGCCGGCAATCACCACTTGGTTATCGGCGTTGATGTTGGCCAGATAAACCGGTGTTTCCGCGCTGTGAACCTGCGCCAGCAACGCTTCGACTGTGGACAATTGCAGGCCGATAATCGCGGTCATACCAAAGCCCTGTGGATAAGCCTGCTGCATCAACTCACCGCGAAGGCTGACCAGATGCAAGGCATCGCAGAAGCTCAGGGCACCCGCCACCACCGCTGCGGGGTACGCGCCGATGGACAAACCTGCGACGTAATCCGCCGTCAGTCCGTCCTGCAACAACTGCCGCGAAGCTGCTGTGCCTGCGATCAGCAGGCATAGCTGAACCGCCCTCGTCGTGCGCAACGCTTCGGCTGAGTCGAGGAGCAAAACGTCTTCGCCGAGCACATCGCTGGCCTCGGCCAAGGTTTCCCGAGGCAAACGCTGGAGCATGCCCGGTTGCTGCGCGCCCTGGCCGGGGAACACCAAAAGGCTGCTCACGCTGCCAACTCCTGCGGGTTCCACGGGTCGGCAACCAGACACGCTTGATGAGCATTTTTCAACAGTACCCGCGCTGAGGATCCGGCCCATTCGCGCAGGGCCACTGCGCCGAACGGCGTCTGCAACTGCATGTCGACCCGGCACGTTACCTGATCGAAAAGTTCTACCAGTTTGCGCGCCTGATTACGCGCCAACAGTTGCGGCGCGCGCAGGATCAGATCGAGATCGCTGCCCTCGTTCATCACCACAAAACCACTGGCCAATTCAAACCCGGCACTGCCGCTGACACCCCAGACCCAACCGCAATCATCGAGCATCGGTCGCAGATGTCTGAGCGCGCGCACAGCGGCCAAGTCGCGATTACTGTCGACATTGCAAAGCGCTTCGGGGTTGACCCGACAGGCAATCGAATCGACCGCCATAAACGCCGCTAGACGCTGCTCGCGCAACATTCCGCGCACGCCCACCGCCACGAAACCCTCAGCGCTCAACGCCCGACGCACCACCACCGGTTGCCCGGCGCTGAGCGATTCGATCGCCCAGCGCGGCGCATCCGCCGGCAACTGCTCAGGCGTCATGCCCCAGAGCAGGTCGTGGGCAAGAGGCATGTTCACCACTGCGCCCTCAGCAGTTCGCGTACGCGGCTGGAAGCTTCACGATTCTTCGCACCGAGACGACCGCTCAGATCATTGCCGCTGACATCGTTGATCGCTTGGCTCAGGCATTCAATCACCCGCGCCAGATCCTCCGCCGTCGGCTGTTCAATCTGCTGCACCGACAAAGTTTCCCAGAGCAAGCCTAGGCTGGCATAGCTGTCGATGTCATAAGCCATCGGCGGCACGCTGGCGGCCAAAGCTTCAAGTTCTTCGACACTGCGCAACGTTACCCGCGCAGCCGAGGCCTTACCCATCGCATGCACCATCACACCGGGATCACGCAGGGCAATCAGTCGGTTGGCCTGATAACCGTGGGCAAGGAACGCCCCGGACATCGCTTTGCCCACCAGAAGCGCAATCACCGGATGCCCGGCCAAACGTGCGCGGGCATAACTGTCCGCAGCACCGGCCAGGGCCTGATGGATGCCGAGGGCTTCCTCGCGTCGGCCATAGGCCTGGCTAGGCACATCGACGATGGCAATCAATGAGCGTTTCTGTGGTTTGTCGCGGTCGGCAGTGATCGCGTCATCCACCGCTTTTGCCAAACCCCAGCCTTCCAGTAAACCGACCTCGCCATTGCGGGCGCGAGGGAAACGATTGTCCGGGTCAGCCACCACGGCGATAAAACGCCCGAGTTCGCCATCGGCAACTTTCAGCGATGGCGGTAGCCCCTCGATCTCAACAGCGCCAGCGCTCAAAGCGTTGAACCAGTTCAAACCGCGCACGGAATAACCACTCATGAGCGCTCTCCTTGGTACAGATCGCGAACCACCGAAGGCTCGATTTGCTTGTCAGTGTCCAGGCTCGCCAGACGTTGCAGGAACCACTCGGCACGCTGACTGCGCGGCTGCGTCGGCAACCCCTGGTGCAACAAATCGCCGACTTGCTGCCGAATTTTCGCCACATCATCGGCGACATAACGATCCACCAACCCACTGGCAAACCGTTGTTCGCCACCGGTCAGGCTCCAGATAAAAGGCCGGTCGCGGGAGTCGTATTCCTCGATCCCGGCTTCCTGCTCGATCACCTGCGGGCCGTTCAAACCAAGGCGCGCTTCCTGAGTCACCAATAGATAACTGCACAGTGCAGCGGCGATCGACATGCCGCCAAAACAACCGACGCTACCCGCGACCACACCGACTACCGGTTGGTACTGTTGCAAGTCGACAATCGCCGCGTGAATATCGGCAATCGCCGCCAGGCCGAGATTGGCTTCCTGCAAACGTACGCCACCGGTTTCCAGCAGCAACACGGCACGGGTCGGGATGCCTTTGCGGTTGTCCTCGGCGGCCAGTTCCAGCGCACCGGCAATCTTCGCCCCGCCGACTTCGCCGAGACTGCCGCCCTGAAACGCGCCTTCGATGGCGGCGATAACCACCGGCAAACCGTCGACGTTGCCCTTGGCGATCACCACGCCGTCATCGGCCTGCGGCACCACGCCCTGGCGTTCGAGCCACGGCGACATGACGCGTTGAAACGGATCGAGCAATTCGCGAAAGGTGCCGGCATCGAGCAAGGCTTTCGCCCGTTGCCGTGCGCCGAGTTCAACGAAGCTGTGCTTGTGCAGAAGCGCTGCGTTGTCAGTCATGGCCGATCTCCTCGAAACCTTGTTCCAGACGCAAGCGCACCACGCCCGGCGTCGCGCCGAAATCGTGGATATCGATGGCCATGGCGGGCGGCGTGGTGCCGTCGAACATCCGCGCAAACAGATGCTGCCAGCGCTGCTGCGCGCCGTTGACCGAGGTCTGCACATTGATCGTCAACTTGCCGGCGAGCCCCGGTTCGATCAGCACTTCCAGATCGCCCGAGCCAACACAGCCGACCAGTGCGCGCCCACGTGGCGGCTGCCCGGCGGGGAATTCAAACGATAGGCTTTCCATCAAAATGCTCCCTGAAAGTTGTCGTCGCGCTCGATTCGGTCGAGCAATAACGTGGCGGCGAGCAAGTCGGCGGCACCACCGGGCGAGGCATTCAATGCGATGAGTTGTTGATCCAGTTCATGCAGTCGGCGGCGGCCGGTGAGGCTGGCGCTGCCGCCGGCATCGAGCACTGCTTGCGCGCCTTGCTGCATAGCTTGCAGCCCCTCTTCACCCGCGCGATAGAGCACGCAGGTGTCAGCGAGGTCAGTCATGATCGCCAGCAATGCGTCGAGCCGGGCGTTCTGTTCGCCGTGTCCGGCAGTGCGGCTTTTTTTCAGTTGCGGCAAGCCGCGTTGCAGCACGGATGGAAAACCGAGTTGCGCTTCTTCACGAGCACCGCGTGCGCCATAGCGCAGGGCGACTTGGGCGCCGTGGCTCAGCGGGCGAGGTGCGTAGCGATCATCGAGCAACGCCAGACGTGCGGCTCTTACGGCGACCGAGTTGACGCCAGAGGATTTCGATTCCAGCGCGGCGGAGGTTACCAACAGGCCCAAAGCCCAGATCGCGCCGCGATGGGTATTCACGCCGCAGGTTGTAGCGAGCATCGCTTGCTCGCCTTCACGGCCAATCCGACCGATGTTTTCGCGTAGCGTCAGATTGATTTCGCCGATTTCCAGAGCGGCTTCGGCCATCTCCTTGAACGCCGGCCACAACGACAACGCCGAAGCATGCATCAGGCCCAGGTGCAGATCGGTGTGCGCGCCGTTGCCGCGACGATCCACCAGCGCCGGTTTTGGCGACAGATCCGCTTCGTCGATCAATGCGTCGACCGCCAGGTCCGCCAGTCGCTCGGCCAGAGAAAGCGGTTTCGTTTGCAGGTTGAATGCGTGCATTACCAGCTCCTGAACTTGGCGGGCGGGTTGTAGAGGCCACCGGACCACTCGACCAGATCGGCCACGCTTTTCGCCGCCAGCAGTTCGCGGGTGGCGTCGGTGCGGCGGATGCCGAGGTCTTCGGGCAAGGCAATCAGGCCTTCGCGGCGCATGCGTTCGGTGTCTTTCGGGTTGTGGCGCAGGCCGATGGTGGTGACGCCCGCGACCGCAGCGATCATCGCTTGGCGCTCTTCCAACGAACGCGCCTTATAGAGGTAAGCGATGCCTTCTTCGGTCAGCAGGTGGGTGACGTCGTCGCCGTAGATCATGATCGGCGCCAGCGGCATGCCACTCTTCTTCGCCACTTCCACCGCGTCGAGGGTTTCTACGAAGGTTGGTTTACCGCCCTCCTGGAAAGTCTCGACCATTTGCACCACGAGTTTCCTGCCGCGTTCGAGCATTGGTTGCTGCGAGTCGTCATGGCGCATGTCCAGCCACGCGGGCGTGCCATGGCGGCGACCGCGCGGGTCGTGGCCCATGTTCGGCGCGCCACCGAAACCGGCCAATCGCCCACGCGTAACCGTGGATGAATGGCCGTCGCCATCGACCTGCAACGTCGCGCCAATAAACAGATCCACCGCGTACTGTCCGGCCAATTGGCAGAACATCCGGTTGGAACGCAGCGAGCCGTCACGACCGGTGAAGAACACGTCTGGCCGGGCGGCGATGTAGTTTTCCATGCCCAGTTCGGTGCCGAAGCAATGCACGCTTTCAACCCAACCACTTTCAATCGCCGGGATCAGCGTCGGGTGCGGATTGAGCGTCCAGTTGCGGCAGATCTTGCCTTTGAGGCCGAGCGATTCGCCGTAGGTCGGCAGGATCAATTCGATGGCCGCGGTGTTGAAACCGATGCCATGGTTGAGCGACTGCACGTTGTGTTTTTCGTAGATGCCGCGAATCGCCATCATCGCCATCAACACATGCACAGGCTTGATGTGGCGTGGGTCGCGGGTGAACAGCGGCTCGATGTAGAACGGCTTGTCGGCCACCACCACAAAATCGACCCATGACGCCGGAATGTCCACGCGCGGTAGCTCGCTGACGTCGTCGACCAATTGATTGACCTGGACGATGACGATGCCGTCACTGAACGCCGCCGGTTCGATCAGCGCCGGGGTGTCTTCGGTGCTCGGGCCGGTGTAAATGTTGCCGGCGCGGTCGGCCATGAACCCGGCCGAGAGCACGACGTTGGGGATCAGGTCCACCACCAGTCGTGCGTAGAGTTCGATGTAGGTGTGGATCGCGCCGATTTCCAGCAAGCCATCTTCGAGCAACTGGCTGATGCGCAGGCTTTGGGTGCCGGCGAAGGAGAAATCGAGCTTGCGGGCGATGCCGCGTTCGAACAAGTCCAGATGCTCGGAGCGGCCGACGCTGGGCATGATCATGTGCAAATCGTGGAGCTTTTCGGGGTCAGCCTTGGCCAGCGAGCGAGAGAGGAAATCCGCCTGTTTCTGGTTATTGCCCTCCAGCACCACACGGTCGCCGGGCAGGATCAGCGCTTCAAGCGCGGCGACGATCTTGTCGGTGGGCAACACCACACCGTCGGCCAGCCCGCGCACCTTATCGAGGCGGCGCTGCTTCTGATCGCGCCGCCGCGTCCAGCGCGAGTCGGGGGAAATTATTGTTGTCATGCTCACTCCACGGGGTTCGCTGTCGTGGAGCTAAGTTAGGCGTGTGGAATGGGTCCATCAATCAAGCAGAGTGGTGAATCGTTACGGTTGGCGTAACGATCAAGAGCACCCTCACCCTAGCCCTCTCCCGGAGGGAGAGGGGACTGATTGGGGGATGCTGGAGAAGTACACCGACCTGAATGTGCTGTGATGAATCCATAATCGACTTGGTTTTTCAGGTCGATATAAAACGCGTTACACCTCGGTCGGCCCCCTCTCCCTCCGGGAGAGGGCTGGGGTGAGGGGTCGCGTCACCACAACATCAAAGCCTTGCACCAGCAATTAAACCAACTCAGCCTCCACCAACAACCTCTCCAACCCCAACAAATCCGGCACCTTCGCCACTTGCTCACCCACCTGAACCGCTGCCTGTTCCAGCGCGCACAACGGCACATCGACATAGCTCAACTGGCTATCGAGTTTGTACGAACGCGGAATCCCCTGCACTAGCAAGGCAATGAACTTGAGTTCCGGCAACCCACCCAAGGCGTTGAGAATCACAATCCGCGCCCGCTCGCCAATAACAACCTTCTGCCCGCACGCCGACTCGAAACTCAGCAGCGGAATCTGCCGCTCCCGCCACGTCACTCGCCCCAGATACCACGGCGGCGTATCCAGGTCGAAGGCGCTGGTCTGATAGTCAATCAGCTCAGCCACGGTCACGTTAGGCAGAATCAGATTGCGGTCCGCCAGCGGCAGCAACAGGCCGGTGAGTTGGCTGCTGCGCGCATTGTGCCGGCGCTTATGCATGTTTCTTGCTCCAATGGGCAATGCTTTCGAGCAGCACCGATTCCTGGTACGGCTTGCCGAGGTAGTCGTTGACGCCGATGGCCATGGCGCGGTCGCGGTGTTTCTGGCCGGTGCGCGAGGTGATCATGATGATCGGCAGGTGTTGCAGGCGTTCGTCGTTGCGCACTTGGGTGGCGACTTCGAAGCCGTCCATGCGCGGCATTTCGATGTCGAGCAGCATCAGGTCGGGCATGTGCTCTTCGAGCAGGAGCATGGCGTCGACGCCGTCCTTGGCGGTCAGTACGTTCATGCCGTGGCGTTCGAGCAATCGGCTGGTGACCTTGCGCACCGTGACCGAGTCGTCGACCACCATCACCAGCAGCGGTTTCTGCGGTTCGCTGTCGATTTCCGGGAGCGTCGGCTGCTGTCTGATTCGCGCCTGCATCGCGCGGATCGGCGCGAGCAAATCAAGAATCAGCACCACCCGACCATCACCCAGAATCGTCGCGCCGGACACGCCCTGCACCGCCGCGAACTGCGCGCCGAGGCTCTTCACCACAATCTCGCGAGTGCCGGCCATGGCATCGACCTGCACTGCAATGTGCCGGTCGTTGTAATGCACCAGCAGCACCGGCAATGGCAGATTCTGGCCGAGCAGTTTCGGCCGTGGCGAGGTTTTCAGCAGTTCGCCCAGATAGCACAACTCATAGCGTTGGCCGCCATATTGATAAGTCGGTGGGTCGAGACGGAAATGCCCTTCGAGGTCATTCGGCAAGACGCGGACGATGCCTTCAATGGTGTTCAGCGGAATCGCGTATTGATCCTCAGCGCACTGCACCATCAATGCGCGATTGACCGACACGGTGAACGGCAACCGAATGCGGAAATGCACGCCCTGCCCCGGCACCGAGTCGATGCTCATGGTGCCACCCAGTTGACGGACTTCTTCGTGAACCACGTCCATGCCGACACCACGCCCGGAAATCTGGGTGATTTTTTCGGCGGTGGAGAACCCCGGCTGAAGGATGAACTGCAACACGTCGCGGTCGCTGATCTCGGCTTCCGGCGCCAGCAAGCCACGCTTGATCGCCTTGCGCCGCACGGCTTCCAAGGGCACGCCAGCGCCGTCGTCGCGAATGTCGAAAACGATGTCGCCACCCTCTCGCGACAGGTCGAGGCTGATTTGCCCTTGCACCGGTTTCCCCGCGGCCAGGCGCACCTCAGTGGATTCCAGACCGTGGTCGACGGCGTTGCGCAGCATGTGTTCCAACGGCGCGGCCATGCGTTCGAGAACGTTGCGATCCATCTCGCCTTCGGCATTGCCGACGATGAAGGCGACATCCTTGTTCAGCTCTTCAGCTACCTGACGGACGATGCGTTTGAGGCGCGGCAACATGCGCTCGAACGGCACCATGCGCGTACGCATCAGGCCTTCCTGCAATTCAGTGTTGATCCGCCCCTGTTGCTGCAACAGGTTCTCGGCGTCGTGGTTGCGGCGGTCGAGGGTTTCCTTGAGGTCGAGCAAGTCCGAGGCGGATTCGAACAGCGCTCGCGACAGTTGCTGCAACTGCGAATGGCGGTCCATTTCCAGCGGATCGAATTCTTCGTAACCGAGGCGCTCGGCGTCGACCTGCTGACGGCTGAGAATCCGCCCCTGAGTTTCGGTGTCGAGGCGACGCAATTGATCGCGCATACGCTCGATGGTGGTTTCCATCTCGTTAAGCGCAATCTGTGCGTCGTTGACTTGCTGTTCGATACGCCCGCGGAAAATCGAGGTTTCCCCCGCCAGATTGACCAGTTCGTCGAGCAATTCGGCGGAGACTTTGACCATGTCCGCGCCGGCGTCGGCGGCAGGTGGTGCGGTCTCTGTCTTGACCGCAAGCGGCAACAGCGGCGGGGTTTCCAGCGTCGCCGGATGACTGAAATTCTTAATCGCGTTGATCAGCCGATCGGCCGGCGGGCACGGTTGCCCGGCGCGCACGGCATCGAGCATTTGCGCCAGTCGGTCATGGCCGCGCTGGACCAGTGCGAACAACTCGGCCGACGCTTGCAGCGTGCCGGCGGAAAGACTCTCGTAAAGGTATTCCAGCTCGTGGGCGAGGTCGCCGATCGGGCCGATCTCGACCATCCGCGCGCCGCCCTTGAGGGTGTGCAGATCGCGCAGCAGGGTTTCCACTTCCTGCCGATTGCCAGGCTCAGCCTGCCAGCGCAGCAGCGCAGCACCGGAGTTTTCGATGATGTCGAAACCTTCTTCGAGGAAGATTTCCAACAGTTCGGGATCGTGCCCTGCACCTTCGTGCTCAGTGGCCGGTTGCATCGTTTCTAGACTGGAGGTCGAGCCTTGGCGAAACTGGCGGATCGACTCGATCAGTTCCTGCGCCGGGTTCAGCGGCTGATGGTTTTGCAGCTGTTCCAGCAGCAGCGCCAAACTCTCGTGGCTCTTGTGCAGCAAGCGGCCGAGGGCTTCGCTGTGGTTGTGGCGCCGATCGACAAGACCTTCGTAGAGGCTTTCCAGCTCTTGGGCCAGATCACCAATGGCTTCGACTTCGGCCATCCGCGCGCCGCCCTTGAGGGTGTGCAAATCGCGCTGCAACGAGGACAGTGGCGCGACGTTGTCCGGATCCTTCAGCCAACGCTGCAACGCTTGCCCGGCGCTGTCGAGAATGTCCACCGCCTCTTCGAGGAAGATCTCGACGATCTCGTCGTCCGGCGCAGGCGTCGACGTGGATTGTGCAAGCTCAGCGGTCGCGGCGCCCAGTTCGCGGATGCTCAAGGTGCGGCTGCCGTCGCTGCGGATCAGGCCCATGGACGACGGATCGAGACTTTCATCTAGCAGGTCGTGAAGCGCACGAATCCGCTCAGGCTGCGGCGTGACTTCCTGGCCGGCGGCCAGCTCGTCGAGCATATTTATCAGCGCTTCGTGGGCGTTCTGCGCCTCGTGGAAGAACCGGTCGCTGACCGCCAGACTGCTTTCTTCCACGGCGCCATACAGGTCGAGCAAGGCTTCGCACAACACATCGACCGGCAGCAGATCCGCCAGGTGCGCGCCTTCGCCGAGGGTAGTCAGTTCATCCAGCAACGCGCTGAGTTCCTGGCGCTCACCGGGGTGTTGCTGCCAGCGCTGCAAGAGGCTTTCAGCGTCGAGCAGGATGTCCATGCCTTGCGCGAGGAAGTTGTTGATGAGTTGCGGATCACGCTTGATCCGCAGGCCGGTGTTCGGCGCATTGAGGATCGATTCCAGACGCTCGGCGAGCAGCGCATCGGTGCGTTTGATCAGTGATTGCGCGCCGACAATCGGCGCCAGCGGATCGTGCTTGAGCTGACGCAAACCGACACGGAACAGGCCCTCGGCTTCGAGGAGCAATTCCACTTCATCGAGGTCGAGCGGCAGTTGATGCGCCTTGAACTCTCGGGCCAGTTGATCGAGCGGCGCGGCCAGTTCGGCAATCGGCAACACACCGGCCATCGATGCGCTGCCCTTGAGGGTGTGTAAGGCGCGCTGCAATTCGTCGCTGGCTTGCAGCGGCACGTGTTCAGCGGCCTGATCGAGAAAGCGGTTGAGGCTGGCGAGATGGGTTTCGGCTTCGTTGCGGAAGATCTCCAGCAACAAGGGATCGAGCGCCGCGACGTCATCCACGTCCTCGGCGGCCAGCGGTTCGTCACCCTTGGCCAACGCATGGGCGCGCGCGGCGAGTTGATCGACATCGCTGCGCTGACGCTGGCGGTGGGTGGCGAATTCGCTGATCAGTTCCGGCAGCAGCAACACCGTGTCGGTCAGCAGTTGCCGGACCACCGAACCGGGTTCGACACTCTGCTCCAATACGCGGTTGAGCAGATTTTCCACGGCCCACGCCAGTTCACCAAGGATCAGCGCACGCACCATGCGGCCGCTGCCTTTCAAGGTGTGGAAGGCGCGGCGCAGTTCGGTCAGTGCGGTGTGATCCTGCGGATTGGCCGACCAGCGCGGCAAGTATTCGTGGAGGACTTCGAGGACCTCGTCGGTTTCTTCGAGGAACACTTCGCGCAGTTCGTCATCCACCGGTTCTTCGTCCGCCGGGGGCGGCATTAGGCTGCCGGGCGTTATCCGCGCGGGCGGGTTGAGCGCCGACACCGGGCTGGCCAGAACCTCGGCCAGCGACTGCACGGTTTGCGGGTCGTCCAGCGCTTGCAAGTCCTGCATGACCAGCGCTTCGCTGGGGCTGAGCACGTCGTCGAGCACCGGCACATATTGCTCGCCGGGCTGCTCGTCGGGAAAGAAACCGAGGCTGGCGAGGCTCTTCTGTGCGATATCCAGCAGCTGTTCGCCGGGCGCCAGCGGGTCGTCGGTCAAGCGTTCCAGATAGTACTCAAGACTGCTGATGACATCGGCGAGGTTGTCCAACTGCTCCCAACCCGGTTCATGCGGATCGAGTAACAGGTGTTCGCGGATAAAACCGTTGCAGGCTTCGACCAGACTCGCCGCACGCGCAAGCGGAATCATCGCCAACGCCCCACGCACCTGAGTCAGCAGCGCCGGTAGTGGTTGCAGGTGCTGGCGGTCCCAGTCGGCGTCAATGTAGTCGACGATCATGTCCTTGGCCTGTTGCAGGCAGATGCGTGCTTCCTTGATCACGATCTGATGAATCTGCGTCAGGTCGGTGGTCGGCAGGCGCGCGTCTTCCGGGCTTTCCGGTTCGACGGTGCCGACCATCCCGGCCAGTGTCGCTTCGACGTAGAGCAAGGCACCGGCGACGTCCATCAGGACGGCGTCATTCGGTTCGCGCTGGCCTTGGGCGATGCTCAAGACCACCGCCAATTGGTCGATGATCACTTTTCGCGGCTGGCCGAAACCGAGCACTGCCAAGGTGTCGGCGATCTGCCGCAGCGGCGCCAGCAAACTTTCCAGATCGGACGTATGTTGACGGTCGCTGCGCACGAACAGGTCGAGCCGCTCCTTGACCCGCACCAGTTCTTCGCACAGCGCCGCCAGCACCGAGCGCATCGCATCGCGGTCGGGGCCGGCCAGGCGCGCGCGTTCTTCGTCGACCATCGCGCTGTCGGGCAAAGCGTCGTCCAGCGAATAGCGATCTTTCATGGTCAGCATCTGCCCGGTGGGATGTACGGCTTTGGCAATATATAACAACAGGCTTTTCAGCAACTCCGCCGGGGGCGGCTGATTGAGTCCGCGCAGGCCTTGTTCGAGCAGGCGCTTGAGCTCCTTGTCGGCATCCTTGAACAGGCTGCGCAGTGCCGGGCTGTTGGCGATTACGCCTTCGCGCATGCCTTCGACCAGTGCCGATGCAACTTGCCACAACGGACTCAACGGCGCATCGCCACTCAGTGCTTCGAGACGGCTGAAGACCTTGGCCAGATAATCGAGGTGAGACTGATCATCCTGTTCACGCAGCAACCCGACCAGGGCCATTTGCAGCATCTGGCGCAACTTGCGCAGTACGTTCGGCAGTTCGGCCGGTTCCAGCAGCGCCAGCGCCTCTTCACTCAGCGGCGCCAGTTCCGGCAGTTGCGGGCTGAACAGGCTGGTTTCCGAAAGCAGACATTCCCCGCGAGCGCTGCGCAAATCATTGATCAACGGCAAGACCACCAGCGGCAGGTCGCGACGGGCGCTCTGCACACGGTCGAGGTAAATCGGTAATTGTCCCAAGGCTTGCAGCAGCAAGTGCAGGGCTTCGTCGCGATGGCTGACGCGCTCGTGCTGGAGGGCTTCAACCAGATGTTCCATTTCTTCGGCCAACAAAGCTGCGCCGTAGAACTCGACCATCTGCAAACTGCCGTGGACCTGATGGATGTAAGCCAGGCACTCGTCCAGCCCGGGAAAGGCCTGCGGATCATCGAGCACGGCTTCGATCGCCTGATGCGCCTGTTTCAGCGTTTCGGCAATTTCGCCCTTGACCCATTCGAGGGCCACGTAATCGTGCCGATCACCCATAACCGCTCCAATCACACTTTATCCGTCGCCGACGCGGACGCGGACGCCGCCGGCAAGGTGAAACCGGATACCGAACGGCGCAACTGACTGGCCATTTTCGCCAGGTTGCCGATGCTTTCGGCGGTGGCCGTGGAGCCGGACGACGTCTGCGAGGTGATCTGCTGGATCACGTTCATGGTCAGGGAAATCTGCCCGGCGGAAGACGTCTGCTGCTGCGCCGCGTTGGAGATACTTTGAATCAGCGCCGCGAGGGTCTTGGATACGCCTTCGATTTCTTCCAGCGCCACACCGGCATCCTGCGCCAGTCGCGCGCCGCGCACCACTTCGGTGGTGGTCTGTTCCATCGAAATGACGGCTTCGTTGGTGTCGGTCTGAATCGCCCGCACCAGAGTTTCGATCTGGCGGGTGGCGGCGGACGAGCGCTCGGCCAGGCGCTGCACTTCGTCGGCAACCACAGCAAAACCGCGCCCGGCATCGCCGGCCATCGACGCCTGAATCGCCGCGTTGAGGGCGAGGATATTGGTCTGGTCGGCAATGTCGTCGATCAGGCTGACGATGTCGCCGATTTCCTGAGACGACTCACCGAGACGCTTGATGCGTTTGGCGGTGTCTTGAATCTGTTCGCGAATGTTGTCCATGCCGTGGATGGTGTTGTGCACCACCTCGTTGCCCTTGTTGGCGATTTCCACGGAGCGCTCGGCCACTGCCGAGGATTCGGCAGCGTTGGCCGAGACCTGATCGATGGACTGAGCCATGTCGCTGATCGCCGTCGAGGCTTCGGAAATCTGCTGCGCCTGATGTTCCGAGGCCTGGGCCAGGTGCATGGCGGTGGCCTGGGTTTCCTGCACGGCGGCGGCGACCTGGCCGGCAGTGAGGTTGATGGTCGCTACCAGATCGCGCAGTTGGTCGACGGAATAGTTGATCGAGTCGGCAATGGTGCCGGTGAAGTCTTCGGTCACCGAGGCGGTCACGGTGAGGTCGCCATCGGCGAGGTCTTCGATTTCGTCGAGCAGACGCATGATCGCGTTCTGGTTACGTTCGTTCTTCTCCGCGGTTTCGCGCAGTTGGCGATTGGTCTCGCGCACCATCACCAGACCGATGAGGATGATCGAGGCCAGCGCCAGCAAGCCGAGCACGTAGCCGCCGATGGTGTCGGTGCTGCGCCCGCCGGCGAGGTTTTCGAAACCGTTGGCCAGGTGCGAGGCTTCGTCGAGCAGGGTTTGCGAGAGGCTGAAGATGTTGCTGGCCGACTCACGGACCTTGAACAGCTCCGGCGAGGTTTCGAGGATTTCATCAACGGAGCCGGAGACGAACTGGAACAGTTCGGAGATTTCACTCAAGCGAGCACGGGCATCGCGGTCTTCAACCTGGCTGATTTTCAACGTCGGATTGCCCTGCAGCATGCCGTTGAGCACTTGGCCAAAACGCGTGGCATCACGCCCAAAGGCATCGGCGGCTTGTTGCGAATTTTCGTCGCCAGCGAGCACGGTGTTGACCGCGCCGAGGATGCGCTCAGCCAACAACGACTGACGCTGAGCCATCGCCACTTGCGCTGCGGGGGCGCCGCGCTGGAGGAGAATCTCGACGACTTTTTCGTATTCGATCTGCAACTGCGGCACGGTTTCGGCCAGCGTCGCGGCGACTTGATGCAGCGACAGCACGGTCTGTTCGGTGGAGAGAATGGCGTCGGTGTTTTTCAGCAGGCGCTCCCAATCGAGCTGCACGGCGCGCATTTCCGGGCGTACGGTGGACGGCGCCGGTGGCAGGCCAGTGACCGGGTCGCCTTTTTTCAGGTAACCCCAGCGCTGGGCGAAATCGTTGCGGGCGTCACTCAACAATTTGAACGCGGCAGCCTTGCCGGCAGCGGCTTCGGTGGCGTTCTTGGCGATGCGTTGCGAGAGCACGCGCAGTTCACCGGCGTGGCCGATGTACTGTTTATCGTAGTTCGCCTGGGTGTTGAGGTACGCGAAGTTGGCGAACAGCAGCATGATGAACACGATCAGTGCGATAAACAGCACGATGATCTGCGAGCGACTGCGCGATCCTTCTGCTGGCTTGCCTGTTTTTGCTTTTGTCATCGGTCCTCGCCTGTTTGAAGCTCTCCGAAGCACCTGTGGGAGCTAGCTTGGTGTGAGGGGGCGCTGTGGTGATGGGTGCTTATTATGAGGGGATTATGTGGCGAGGGGATTTATCCCCGTTGGGTCGCGTAGCGGCCCCAAAATCTGCAATGCCTGACCATCGTCAGCGCATGCGATTTTTTGCGACTGCTTCGCAGCCGAACGGGGATAAATCCCCTCGCCACAGGATTATCTCACCTACAAATCCCCTCACCCAGAAATCCCCGCACCCAACAAATCCCCTCACCACAAAAGCCCTTCACCACAGGATCCTCTGAACCCCAGAATCCCTTCATCACAGAGTTGATTCCCACAATGGGTTCTCTGTTGTTGCGGTTATATCGCGACGCTCATGAACACCGGGGATTTGGCCAGCGCAAACAAACTGAATACCCGCCAGTTCTGCTCGCGCCGGAAATAGCCTTTGACGAACTCGGCCTTCGAGCCCTGGCGTTTGCTGATCGACAGCGGTTCAAAACTGTCCTGCTCGAAATGCTGCAAGCCGATGACTTCATCGACCATCAACCCGGCAAACACATCCTCATGGTCGACCACCAATACCCGCCGCTGTTTGCGTAACGGTGACAGTTCATGCCCGAAGAAACCGCACAGATCCATGATCGGCAGCAAGCGCCCACGCAGGTTAGCCACACCCTTGACCCACGGCTTGACGCCGGGCAATTGGGTGAACCGCGGCTCGTGCAGCACTTCGCTGACTTCGCCCATCGGCGCGACATACCAGTGTTCGCCGAGGCGAAAACCGATACCGCTCCAGCGATCCTGGCGCGCCGGTTGTGACGGCAGATCCGCCGCCAGCAAGCGGCAGCGCTGGTCGATCTGCCAAAGCAGTTCGAACGCAGTCAGCGATTCGCTCATGGCTGCGCGATCAACCGTTCAGCACGTTGTTCAGGGTTTTTATCAGGGTGTCTTCGTCGACCGGTTTGGTCAGGTAGTCCTTGGCGCCCTGGCGGGTGCCCCAGACCTTGTCGGTTTCCTGATCCTTGGTGGTGATGATGATCACCGGGATATGCCCGGTTTCCGGATCCTTGGTCAACTGACGGGTCGCCTGAAAACCATTGAGGCCGGGCATGACGATGTCCATCAGCACAGCATCAGGTTTTTCCTGACGGGCCAGTGCCACGCCGTCGGCGCCGTTTTCGGCTTTGAGCACTACATGGCCGTGCTTTTCGAGCATGCCGGTCAGTTTGTACATTTCAGTCGGCGAATCATCGACGATCAGGATACGTGCCATGGTCTTCCCCATTTTTCTTGTCGACATCCGGCCCGCTGGCCGAGCGTCTCAGTGCGTTTCTTACTGCGGCAAAACGGCGGCGAAGCCCGGAACATGGGCCTGAATCGCGCTGAGCAGTTCTTCCTTGCTGAAAGGCTTGGTCAGAAATTGATCGGAACCGACAATCCGCCCCTTGGCCTTGTCGAACAACCCGTCCCGGGACGACAGCATGATCACCGGCGTGGCCTTGAACGCACTGTTGTTCTTGATTAAAGCGCAGGTCTGATAACCATCCAGACGCGGCATCATGATGTCGACAAAAATGATCCCGGGGTGGTTGTCGGCGATCTTCGCCAAAGCGTCGAAACCGTCGATCGCCGTGATGACTTCGCAACCGACATTCTTCAACAAGGTTTCGGCGGTACGGCGAATCGTTTTCGAGTCGTCGATCACCATGACCTTCAAGGCGCTGGACTGCTGTTCCATAAGAGGGCTCTACCGTCGCCTTTGCGAATCAAATTGTCCGTTTTGCTATCAGTAATGGCGCCAAACCCTTGATGCTCAAGGGCCAGCACGATATGCCAGCCTTTTTAGCACAGTCTCCAGATGCAATCTATCGACGGGTTTTCCCTTGACCGAAAACCCTGCCGGCGCCACTCTGGCGGCACTTTTTTCATACCGATCCGGTAGCCAATTTTCGAGGAAAACCCAATGAGCGTTCGCGTCGGGATTGTCATGGACCCTATCGCCAGCATCTCCTATAAAAAGGATAGCTCGCTGGCCATGCTGCTGGCCGCGCAGAAGCGCGGCTGGGAACTGTTTTATATGGAACAGCGCGACCTGTATCAGGGTGAAGGTCAGGCGCGGGCGCGCATGAAGCCGCTGAAAGTCTTCGCCAACCCGGAAAAATGGTTCGAACTGGACGCCGAACAGGACATCCCGCTGAGCGATCTGGACGTGATCCTGATGCGCAAGGATCCGCCGTTCGATATGGAGTTCGTTTACTCCACCTACCTGCTTGAACAGGCTGAAACTGCCGGTGTGCTGGTGGTCAACAAGCCGCAGAGCCTGCGCGACTGCAACGAAAAGCTGTTCGCCACGCTGTTTCCGCAGTGCACGCCGCCCACCGTGGTCAGCCGCCGCGCCGACGTATTGCGCGAATTTGCCGCGAAACACGGCGATGTCATCCTTAAACCGCTGGACGGCATGGGCGGCACGTCGATCTTCCGTCACCGCGTTGGCGATCCGAACCTGTCGGTGATTCTGGAAACCCTGACCGCCCTCGGCGGCCAGCAGATCATGGGCCAGGCCTATCTGCCAGCGATCAAGGACGGCGACAAGCGCATCCTGATGATTGACGGCGAGCCGGTGGATTATTGCCTGGCGCGGATTCCGGCCCAAGGCGAAACCCGTGGCAACCTCGCCGCTGGTGGTCGTGGCGAAGCGCGTCCGCTGACCGACAAGGATCGCTGGATCGCCGCTCAGGTCGGCCCGACCTTGCGTGAAAAAGGCCTGCTGTTCGTCGGCCTGGATGTGATCGGCGAAAGCCTCACCGAAATCAACGTCACCAGCCCGACCTGCATCCGTGAAATCGACAACGCCTTCGGCACCGACATTGGCGGGATGCTGATGGATGCTATCGACAAGAAGCTGCAAGCGGCCGGCAAAAAGCCACAAGCTTGATGCACGTCACATGCAGCTTGTCGCTTGAAGCGTGAAGCCCAAGGCGTGAAACCAACATTGCGTTATGATGCGCAGCCTCTGAAAAACGCGATGTTGGTTTTTTTGTCATGACCCTCCCGTCCGATCTACCCGCTGAACTCGCCCATCGTGGTGTGCGCCCGGCCGATCGCCTCGGATTTACCCTATTCCTTGCCGCGCTGATTCATTTGGCGCTGCTGCTCGGCGTCGGGTTCACGATGGTCGAGCCGAAACAGATCAGCAAAACCCTGGAAATCACCCTGGCCACGTTCAAGAGCGAGAAAAAGCCCGAAAAGGCAGACTTTCTCGCTCAGGAACACCAGGAAGGCAGCGGCACGCTGGACAAGAAGGCGATTCCGAAGACCACCGAGATCGCGCCGTTTCAGGACAATCAGGTCAAAAAAGTCACGCCGCCACCGGCCGCCAAGCCGCAGGTGCAGGAAGCCGCGCCCAAGGCTGCCGTGACCACGGTTGCACCGACGCCGAAAAAAGCCCCGACCAAGAAAGAAGAAGCCAAAACCGAAGTCAAACCGTCGGTCGACGCGCCGACGTTCGACAGCTCGCAGCTGTCCAGCGACATCGCCAGCCTCGAAGCGGAACTGGCCAAGGAACAACAGCTGTACGCCAAGCGCCCGCGAATCCACCGTTTGAGCGCCGCTTCGACCATGCGCGACAAGGGTGCCTGGTACAAAGACGATTGGCGCAAAAAGGTCGAACGCATCGGCAACCTCAATTACCCCGAGGAAGCCCGGCGCAAGCAGATCTACGGCAATTTGCGCCTGATGGTGTCGATAAACCGCGATGGCTCGCTGTATGAAGTGCTGGTGCTGGAATCGTCCGGCCAGCCGCTGCTGGATCAGGCCGCGCAGCGCATCGTCCGACTGGCGGCGCCGTTTGCACCGTTTACCGGGGATCTGTCGGATATCGACCGACTGGAAATCATCCGCACCTGGAAATTCGCCCGGGGCGACAAGCTCTCCAGTAACTGAACATTTGCGCGAAACATTTGCGGTGATGAGATTTCTGTGTAAACGGGATTCCTGTGCTGATGGGATTCATTGTGGTGATTAGATCTATTGTGGCGAGGGGATTTATCCCCGTTGGGGCGCGAAGCGGCCCTGAATCCAGTGGCAAGTTATGTCTGACACACCGTGCGCGCAGGTTTAGCGACTGCTTCGCAGCCGAACGGGGATAAATCCCCTCGCCACAAAAGCCCATTCCATCGTTGGAGCAGTTTTGTTGTAAGCATCCCCAGCTTGTCAGTTTGCCCCTTGAACGCCACACTAGCGCACATGAAAAACGTCAGCCCAAGCTACCTCAAGCATCAATTCCTGATCGCCATGCCGCACATGGCCGACCCGAACTTTGCCCATACCTTGACCTACATCGTCGAGCACACGGCCAATGGCGCTATGGGGATTGTGGTCAATCGACCGCAAGAGCTGAATCTGGCTGACATTCTTGAGCAACTGCGCCCTGACATCGAGCCGCCCGCACTGTGCCAGCACGTGCCGATCTTCATTGGCGGCCCGGTACAGACCGATCGCGGTTTTGTCCTGCACCCGGCGGGCAAGACCTTCCAGGCCACCGCAGAGCTTGAGGGCGACCTGGCACTGTCCACCTCGCAGGACGTGCTGTTCGCCATCGCTGACGGCATGGGGCCGGCAAAAAGCCTGATCGCCCTCGGTTACGCCGGTTGGGAAGCCGGGCAATTGGAGGCCGAAATGGCCGACAACGCCTGGCTGACCTGCCCGTACGAAGCCGACATCCTCTTCAACACCAGCAGTGAGCTGCGTCTGGAAGCGGCAGCCAAGCACTTGGGGATCAACCTCAACCTGCTGACCAGCCAGGCGGGGCACGCCTGATGGCCCTGCGCCTGATTCTCGGCTTCGACTACGGCACCAAACAGATCGGCGTTGCCGTCGGTCAGGTGATCACCGGCCAAGCCCGCGAGCTGTGCACCTTGAAAGCGCAGAACGGTGTGCCCGACTGGAACCAGGTCGAAGCGCTTATAAAGGAATGGAAACCAGACGCCGTCGTCGTCGGCCTGCCGTTGAACATGGACGGCACACCCAGCGACATGTGCGTGCGCGCCGAGAAATTCGCCCGGCGTCTCAACGGCCGCTACAACCTGCCCTTCTATACCCACGATGAACGCCTGACGACTTTCGAAGCCAAAGGCGAGCGCCTGGCGCGTGGCGGTCAGAAGGGCAGTTACCGCGACAACCCGGTGGACGCCATCGCTGCCGCTCTGCTGTTGCAGGGCTGGCTCGATGAAAACACTGCATTGTTTGAATCCTGACAAGCGCTTCGGCGCTTTTCTTTTGAGTTAACACCCGAGTTTCGTCCAAGGACGCCACTCGACCCCAAGAAGGAACAACCATGAGCCTGCCAAATCCCGCCGATCTGATCAGCCAGATGGCAACCCGCCTCAAGGCGCACCTTGCCCAGCGTGACATCAGCGAACCACGTTACATCGGTATCCGTACCGGCGGCATCTGGGTCGCGCAGGCGCTGCTCAAGGAGCTGGGCAGCGACGCACCGCTGGGCACGCTGGATGTCTCCTTTTACCGCGACGACTTCAGCCAGAACGGCCTGCACCCGCAAGTGCGCCCGTCCGCCCTGCCCTTTGAGATCGAAGGCCAGCATCTGGTGCTGATCGATGACGTACTGATGAGCGGCCGCACCATCCGCGCCGCCATGAACGAATTGTTCGACTACGGCCGCCCGGCCAGCGTGACGCTGGTGTGCCTGCTCGACCTGGACGCCGGCGAGCTGCCGATCCGCCCGAACGTGGTTGGCGCGACCCTGTCACTGGCCGCTCACGAGCGCGTGAAGCTCTCCGGTCCCGAGCCGCTGACGCTTGAACTGCAAGATTTCAACCTTTAATCCGCCCTATTGAGAGTCCCCCTCGCGATGACGCCTCTAGATACCAAGCGCCCGCTGCAGCTCAATGATCAGGGCCAGCTGCGCCACTTCCTCTCGCTCGACGGCCTACGCCGCGAGTTGCTGACGGAAATCCTCGACACTGCCGACTCGTTCCTCGAAGTCGGCGCCCGGGCGGTGAAGAAAGTCCCGTTGTTGCGCGGCAAGACCGTGTGCAACGTGTTCTTCGAAAACTCCACCCGCACCCGCACCACCTTCGAACTGGCGGCCCAGCGGCTGTCGGCGGACGTGATCACCCTGAACGTGTCGACCTCGTCGGCGAGTAAAGGTGAAACGCTGCTCGACACCCTGCGCAACCTCGAAGCGATGGCCGCCGACATGTTCGTCGTGCGCCACGGTGACTCGGGCGCTGCGCATTTCATCGCCGAGCATGTTTGCCCACAGGTGGCGATTATCAATGGCGGCGACGGCCGTCACGCGCACCCGACACAAGGCATGCTCGACATGCTGACGATTCGTCGGCACAAGGGCGGTTTCGAAAACCTCTCGGTGGCCATCGTCGGCGACATCCTGCACTCGCGGGTAGCGCGCTCGAACATGCTCGCGCTGAAGACCCTCGGTTGCCCGGACATCCGCGTGATCGCGCCGAAGACCTTGCTGCCGATCGGCATCGAGCAATACGGCGTCAAGGTCTACACCGACATGACCGAAGGCCTGAAAGACGTCGACGTGGTGATCATGCTGCGCCTGCAACGTGAGCGCATGACCGGCGGTCTGCTGCCGAGCGAGGGCGAGTTCTACCGCCTGTTCGGCCTGACCACCGCGCGTCTGGCCGGGGCCAAACCCGATTGCATCGTCATGCACCCGGGGCCGATCAACCGTGGCGTGGAAATCGAGTCAGCGGTGGCCGATGGCCCGCACTCGGTGATACTCAATCAGGTCACCTACGGCATCGCGATTCGTATGGCCGTGCTGTCCATGGCCATGAGCGGGCAGACAGCCCAGCGCCAATTCGAGCAGGAGAACGCCCAGTGAAGCTCAGCATTCTCAGCGCACGCGTCATCGATCCAAGCAGTGGCCTGGATCAAATCACCGACATTCACGTTGAAGCCTGCAAGATCATTGCCCTCGGCGCGGCGCCGGCCGGTTTCAGCGCAGTAGAAACCATTGATGCCACAGGCCTTGTGGCCGCTCCGGGGCTGGTCGACTTGAATGTTGCTCTGCGCGAGCCGGGCTACAGCCGCAAGGGCAGCATCGCCAGCGAAACCCGCGCCGCCGCAGCCGGTGGCGTGACCAGCCTGTGCTGCCCGCCGCACACCAAACCGGTGCTCGACACCTCCGCCGTGACCGAACTGATCCTCGACCGCGCCCGCGAAGCCGGCAACACCAAGGTGTTCCCGATCGGCGCGCTGAGCAAAGGTCTGGACGGTGAGCAGCTCGCCGAACTGGTCGCGCTGCGTGACGCCGGTTGTGTGGCGTTCGGCAATGGCCTGGAGAGTTTCCGCAACACCCGCACCCTGTGCCGGGCGCTGGATTACGCGGCGACGTTCGACCTGACGGTGATCTTCAACTCGCAGGATCACGATCTGGCTGAAGGTGGCCTGGCCCATGAAGGCGCCGTGGCCAGTTTCCTCGGTCTGCCGGGCATTCCGGAAACCGCTGAAACCGTGGCGCTGGCTCGCGACCTGTTGCTGGTCGAGCAAACCGGCGTGCGCGCGCACTTCAGCCAACTGACCAGCGCTCGCGGTGTTGCGCTGATTGCTCAGGCCCAGGCCCGTGGCTTGAGGGTGACAGCGGATGTGGCGCTGTATCAACTGATCCTGACCGACGAAGCGCTGATCGACTTCAGCAGCCTCTATCACGTACAGCCGCCGCTACGCACCCGCGCTGACCGCGATGGCCTGCGTGAAGCAGTGAAATCTGGGGTGATCTCGGCGATTTCCAGCCATCACCAACCCCATGAGCGTGACGCCAAACTGGCGCCGTTCGGCGCGACCGAGCCGGGCATCAGCAGCGTTGAACTGCTGCTGCCGCTGGCGATGACGCTGGTTGAGGATGGTTTGCTCGATCTGCCGACGTTGCTCTCTCGCCTGAGCGCAGGCCCAGCCGAAGCGCTGCGCCTGCCGGCCGGCAAACTGGCGGTGGGCGGTGCGGCGGATATCGTGCTGTTCGATCCGAAGGCATCGACGGTAGCCGGTGAAAGCTGGTTGTCGAAGGGCGAGAACTGCCCGTTCATGGGCCACAGCTTGCCGAGTGTGGTTCGCTATACGCTGGTGGATGGGCGGATCAGCCACCAGGCGTAACTCTGTGGCGAGGGGATTTATCCCCGTTCGGCTGCGAAGCAGTCGCAAAACCGTTGCACTCGGTGATTCTGTACCACCGCAGCTGCCGATTTTGGGGCCGCTACGCGACCCATCGGGGCGGTGCGACGATTCGCTAAATCCCCTCGCCACAATTACTGAAAGGCGCCGCGATTCTGCGCGTTGCGCACCGACACCTGATCGTTCAGCGTCCAGAAGTCATACAGCACGCCAATAAAGAACAACCCGCCGGTCAGCAGGTACAACAAGCCGCTGATCCACTTGCCCTGGTACATCCGGTGCACGCCTAGCACGCCGAGAAACGTCAGCAGAATCCACGCCACGTTGTACTCGATCGGACCATCGGTAAAACGCAGATCCGCTTCGCGATCCATTGCCGGAATCAGAAACAGGTCGATCAGCCAGCCAATCCCCGCCAAACCAAAGGTGAAGAACCAGATCGTCCCGGTCACTGGCTTGCCGTAATAAAAGCGGTGAGCGCCGGTAAATCCGAAGATCCACAGCAGATAACCGATGATTTTGCTGTGGGTGGTTTTTTCCTTCACACGGGGTAGCTGATAGCTGTTCATGAAGACCTCGATGCACTCGATAGATAAATATTCTTTAATTCTTTGTGACTTTTTTACAGGTAGCCGACGTATGGCAAATGTTACCGTTGCTACCGTCAAAGCCTTATAGCACCGGACTTCTGTCCGACAATCGCGTCAATTTGCCGCTTATTTGGTTCCGTTGCCTCCCGTTTGAATCGACCAACGGCCTCGGAAGGGACAAAAAAGCTGTTATAAAGTTGCGCGCTATCACTTAAGAGCCACGCCGAATGCGACCATTTTTCAAGACATGGCTAACTATTTGCCTATTAATGCCACTGGCCGCCCACGCCACCAATCGTGAGCAACGTCTTCCCAACGTTAACGGCTTTACCCCTAAATCTCACGCTTCTGCCCCTTCGAGCAAAAGCAAACAAAGCAAAATCACCACGCTGAGCAGCAAAAGCCGCAGCAGCCTGGTGCCGCCAATGGCGAGCAAGGAAAGCAGCAACGTCCTGAGCCGCGCCGTTAACGTCCTCGGTACTCCTTATCGTTGGGGCGGCAGCAGCCCAAGTAAAGGCTTCGATTGCAGCGGCCTGGTGAAATACGCGTTCAACGACGCCACGTTTGACCTGCCACGCACCTCCAACGCCATGGCCAGCGGCCACGGTGAGAAAGTCGACCGCAAGGATCTGAAACCGGGCGACTTGATTTTCTTCAAACTCAAGAGCCGTCGAGTCAACCACGTTGCCATTTACTTGGGCAACGACCGCTTTATCCACGCGCCACGCCGTGGCAAGTCGGTGAGCATCGACACGTTGAATAAGCCGTACTGGCAGAAGCACTACGTGGTTGCCAAACGTGTGCTGCCGAAAGAGCCGAACCAGATGCGCGTCGTTCAGCGCTGATCTGACTGATCCTGTAGCTGCTTTGGCAGTACTGGCCACTTCGCGAGCAAGCTCGCTCCCACATCGAATGTGTGAACGACACAGATCCAATGTGAGAGCGAGCTTGCTCGCGAAGGGGCCGGTGATAACAGCGAAATCCCCCCTCAGAAATTATCTGGCGTGCGCGCCTTCTCCCGCGCATGCTCGCGACTGATCAACCCCTTGGTCACCAGATCCTTCAGGCACATATCGAGTGTCTGCATCCCCAGCGACCCACCGGTCTGAATCGCCGAATACATCTGCGCCACCTTGTCCTCGCGGATCAGGTTTCGGATCGCCGACGTTCCCAGCATGATCTCGTGCGCCGCCACTCGTCCGCCGCCAATCTTCTTGATCAACGTCTGCGAAACCACCGCCAGCAGTGACTCTGACAGCATCGAACGTACCATCGACTTCTCGTCACCGGGGAACACATCCACCACACGGTCGATGGTTTTCGCGGCAGATGTCGTGTGCAGCGTGCCGAACACCAAGTGCCCGGTTTCAGCGGCGGTCAGCGCAAGGCGAATGGTTTCCAGATCGCGCATCTCACCCACCAGAATCACGTCGGGGTCTTCACGCAGCGCTGATCGAAGAGCCGTGGCGAAACTGCGGGTATCGCGGTGGACTTCACGCTGATTGATCAGGCATTTGCGTGATTCGTGAACAAACTCGATCGGATCTTCGATGGTGAGGATGTGGTGATGACGATGGGTGTTGAGGTAGTCGATCATCGCCGCCAGCGTGGTCGACTTGCCGGAACCGGTCGGCCCGGTCACCAGCACCAACCCGCGCGGGGCATCGGTGATCTTGCGGAAAACATCGCCCATGGCGAGGTCTTCCATGCTCAGCACTTTCGAGGGAATGGTGCGGAATACGGCCCCCGCGCCACGATTCTGATTGAAGGCATTGACCCGAAAGCGCGCCACGCCGGGGACTTCGAAGGAAAAGTCGGTTTCCAGATGTTTCTCGAAGTCGACCCGCTGGGTGTCGTTCATGATGTCGTAGATCAATTCGTGCACTTGCTTGTGATCGAGCGCCGGCAGATTGATCCGCCGCACATCGCCATCGACGCGGATCATCGGCGGCAGACCGGCCGACAGGTGCAGGTCAGAAGCGCCCTGTTTGGCGCTGAAGGCCAGCAGTTCAGTGATATCCATAGCGCTCCTCAATTCCAGTAGAATGCCGCGAACCTTCAGACCGCCGGCGCCTCTTGATGTCCACGATAGCAGACAACATCCTTCAGGTTAGTTCGCGCATCCAGGCTGCCACCGCTGCTGCCGGGCGTGCTGACAATAGCGTCCAGTTGCTCGCCGTGAGCAAAACCAAACCCGCCGAGGCACTGCGCGAAGCTTATGCCGCCGGCCTGCGCGACTTTGGCGAGAACTATCTGCAAGAGGCCCTGAGCAAACAGCTCGAACTGGCCGACCTGCCCTTGATCTGGCACTTCATCGGCCCCATTCAATCGAACAAGACTCGCGCTATTGCCGAGCATTTCGAATGGGTGCATTCCGTGGATCGTCTGAAAATTGCCCAGCGCCTGTCCGAACAGCGCCCGGCCGACCTGCCGCCGCTGAACATCTGCATTCAGGTCAACGTCAGCGGTGAAGCCAGCAAATCCGGCTGCACCCCGGCCGACTTGCCGGAGCTGGCCAATGCCATCAGCGCCCTGCCACGCCTGAAGCTGCGTGGGCTGATGGCAATTCCCGAGCCGACTGAAGATCGCGCTGAACAGGACGCCGCATTTGCTGCCGTGCAGAAATTGCAGGCCAGCCTTGATCTGCCGCTCGACACACTTTCCATGGGCATGAGCCACGACCTCGAGTCGGCCATTGCCCAGGGCGCCACCTGGGTTCGTATCGGTACGGCCCTGTTTGGCGCCCGCGACTATTCCCAATCTTGAAACTTTCCAGATAAGGACCTGACATGAGCGACACACGTATTGCCTTTATCGGTGCCGGCAACATGGCCGCCAGCTTGATCGGCGGCCTGCGCGCCAAGGGTCTGGAAGCTGCACACATCCGCGCCAGCGATCCGGGCGAAGAAACCCGCGCCAACGTCAGCGCCGAACATGGCATTGAAACTTTCGCCGACAACGCTCAGGCCATCGACGGCGTCGACGTTGTCGTGCTGGCGGTCAAGCCACAGGCGATGAAAGCCGTGTGCGAAGCGCTTCGCCCGAGCCTCAAACCCAATCAACTGGTGGTCTCCATCGCCGCCGGCATCACCTGCGCGAGCATGACGGCATGGCTCGGCGAGCAGCCGATCGTACGCTGCATGCCCAACACCCCGGCGCTGCTGCGCCAAGGTGTCAGCGGTCTGTACGCCACCCGCGAAGTGACTGCCGAGCAACGTCAGCAAGCCGAAGAGCTGCTGTCCGCCGTCGGCATCGTGCTGTGGCTGAATGAAGAACAACAACTGGACGCGGTGACGGCTGTATCCGGTTCCGGCCCTGCGTACTTCTTCCTGCTGATCGAAGCGATGACCGCCGCTGGCGTCAAGCTCGGCCTGCCGAAAGAAACCGCTGAGCAACTGACCCTGCAAACCGCTCTGGGCGCCGCGCACATGGCGGTGGCCAGTGACGTCGATGCTGCCGAACTGCGTCGTCGCGTGACCTCGCCGGCCGGCACCACCGAAGCCGCGATCAAATCGTTCCAGGCCGGGGGCTTCGAAGCCCTGGTGGAAAAAGCACTCGGCGCCGCCGCGCACCGCTCGGCCGAAATGGCCGAACAACTGGGCAAATAAGGAGCCTTACATGATTGGATTGAACACCGCAGCGGTTTACGTGCTGCAAACCCTCGGCAGTCTGTATCTGCTGATCGTGCTGCTGCGCTTTGTCCTGCAACTGGTGCGGGCGAACTTCTACAACCCGCTTTGCCAGTTCATCGTCAAAGCTACCCAGCCGTTGCTCAAGCCACTGCGCCGGATCATCCCGAGCATGTTCGGTCTGGACATGTCGTCGCTGGTGCTGGCGATTCTGGTGCAACTGGCGCTGATGGCGCTGACCCTGCTGCTGACTTACGGGACCATCGGCAACCCGCTGCAACTGTTTATCTGGTCGCTGATCGGCGTAACTGCGCTGTTCCTGAAGATTTTCTTCTTTGCCCTGATCATCAGCGTGATCCTCTCGTGGGTCGCTCCGGGCAGCCACAACCCTGGCGCTGAACTGGTCAATCAGATCTGCGAGCCAGCCCTGGCGCCGTTCCGCAAGTTCCTGCCTAACCTGGGTGGCCTGGATCTGTCGCCGATCTTCGCCTTCCTCGCGCTGAAGCTGATCGACATGCTGGTGATCAACAATCTGGCGGCGATGACGATGATGCCGGAAATCCTCCGTCTGCTGATGTGAGCTGGTTCCGCTGGGACGGTGACGACCTGATTCTGGAGTGTCACCTGCAACCGGCAGCCCGTAGCGATGATTTCTGCGGGCTGCACGGTGATCGGCTGAAAATCCGCCTGACCGCACCGCCGGTGGAGGGCAAGGCCAATGCGTATCTGATGGGCTTTCTGGCCAAGGCTTTTGGGGTGTCCAAGAGTCAGGTCAGTCTGCTCAGTGGTGAGTTGAACCGGCAGAAGCGGGTGAAGATTTGCTCGCCGAAGAAGTTGCCGGATTTGCCTGACCTTATGCGCCCCTGACCTCCTGTGGCGAGGGGATTTATCCCCGCTGGGTGGCGAAGCCGCCCCCTGCTTTCTTCCAGCCAGATCGAGTCAGCAGGTTTCACGACTGCTGCGCAGCCGAACGGGGATAAATCCCCTCGCCACAGGGGTTGTGATCAATGAACGATCAGGCCCGATCGTTGCTTGCCGCTAACCCCACCGGTCTTTAGACTTACGCCTCATTTCAACGAGAGCAGGGTCGATGCCAACTGCCTTTCCCGCCGATTCTGTTGGTCTGGTGACGCCGCAAACGGCGCACTTCAGCGAACCTCTGGCCCTGGCCTGTGGCCGTTCGCTGCCAGCGTATGACCTGATCTACGAAACCTACGGCACGCTGAACGCACAGGCGAGCAACGCCGTGCTGATCTGCCACGCCTTGTCCGGCCATCATCACGCCGCCGGTTATCACAGCGTCGACGACCGTAAACCCGGTTGGTGGGACAGCTGCATAGGCCCCGGCAAACCGATCGACACCAGCAAGTTTTTCGTGGTCAGCCTGAACAACCTCGGCGGCTGCAACGGCTCTACCGGCCCGAGCAGCATCAACCCGGAGACCGGCAAACCGTTCGGTGCCGACTTCCCGGTGCTCACCGTGGAAGACTGGGTGCACAGCCAAGCGCGTCTCGCTGACCTGCTCGGCATCGGCCAGTGGGCAGCGGTGATCGGCGGCAGCCTCGGCGGTATGCAGGCGCTGCAATGGACCATCACTTATCCGGATCGCGTGCGTCACTGCCTGGCCATCGCCTCGGCCCCCAAGCTGTCGGCGCAGAACATCGCCTTCAACGAAGTGGCGCGCCAAGCGATTCTCACTGACCCGGAATTCCACGGTGGTTCGTTCCAGGAAGCGGGTGTGATCCCCAAGCGCGGCCTGATGCTGGCGCGCATGGTCGGACACATCACTTACCTGTCCGATGACTCGATGGGCGAGAAATTCGGCCGTGGCCTGAAGAGCGAGAAGCTCAACTACGACTTCCACAGTGTCGAGTTCCAGGTCGAAAGCTACCTGCGCTATCAGGGCGAAGAGTTCTCCGGACGCTTCGACGCCAACACCTATCTGTTGATGACCAAGGCACTGGATTACTTCGATCCGGCGGCGAACTTCGACGATAACCTGGCGAAAACCTTCGAGAACGCCACGGCCAAATTCTGCGTGATGTCGTTCACCACCGACTGGCGCTTCTCCCCGGCCCGCTCGCGGGAGCTGGTCGATGCGCTGATGGCTGCGCGCAAAGACGTCAGCTATCTGGAGATCGACGCACCGCAGGGCCACGACGCCTTCCTGATTCCGATCCCGCGTTATTTGCAGGCGTTCGGCAATTACATGAACCGAATCACGTTGTGAGAAAGCCATGAGAGCTGATCTGGAAATCATCCAGGAATGGATCCCCGCCGGCAGCCGCGTCCTCGACCTCGGTTGCGGTGACGGCGAGCTGCTGACCTGGCTGCGCGACAACAAGCAGGTCACCGGTTATGGCCTGGAAAACGATGCTGACAACATTGCCCAGTGCGTGGCCAAAGGCGTCAACGTCATCGAGCAGGATCTGGACAAGGGCCTCGGCAACTTTGCCAGCAACAGTTTCGACATCGTCGTCATGACCCAGGCCCTGCAAGCCGTGCACTACCCGGACAAGATCCTCGACGAAATGCTGCGGGTCGGTCGTCAGTGCATCATCACCTTCCCTAACTTCGGCCACTGGCGCTGCCGCTGGTATCTGGCGAGCAAGGGCCGCATGCCGGTGTCCGACTTCCTGCCATACACCTGGTACAACACGCCGAACATTCACTTCTGCACGTTCGAAGATTTTGAAGCACTTTGCCGCGAACGTGATGCGAAGGTCATTGATCGGCTTGCCGTGGATCAACAGCACCGCCACGGGTGGGCCAGTAAGCTATGGCCTAATCTGTTAGGTGAGATTGGTATCTACCGCGTCAGCAGTCCGGTGCTCGCCGATCATCAAGTCGCGGTCTGACATTCGAGGAGAACGATCATGGGACGTTTGATTGGCACGCTGTTGGCGGCATGCCTGAGCTTTTCGGCAGTCGCCGCCGACGCGATCAAGGGCGAGCGCAAGGAAGTGTTTGGTGATGTCACCGTGCATTACAACACCTTCAATTCCACGTTTCTGACGCCTGACATCGCCAAGGCTGCCGAGCTGATCCGCAGCAAGAACCAAGGCGTGATCAATGTGTCGGTGATCAAGGACGGCAAACCACTGGTTGCCAATGTCACCGGCACGGTCAAAGATCTGACCAGCCAGAGCGTGCCGCTGAATTTCCGCCAGGTCACCGAGCAGGGCGCGATCTACTACATCGCTCAGTACCCGGTGCAGCAGCAGGAAGTCCGCACTTTTGAAATCAAGGTGCAGAACGGCGACAAGATCAACACCATCAATTTCAACCAAGAACTTTTCCCCGGCGAATGATGAACCTCACACAGCTCGTACTGGCCAGCCACAACGCCGGCAAACTCAAGGAACTCCAGGCCATGATCGGCGACTCGGCGCAACTGCGCTCGATCGGTGAGTGGAGCAACGTGGAGCCTGAAGAAACCGGTCTGTCGTTCGTCGAGAACGCGATCCTCAAGGCGCGCAATGCCGCACGCATTTCCGGGCTGCCGGCGCTGGCCGACGACTCCGGTCTGGCGGTGGATTTCCTCGGCGGTGCGCCGGGCATCTATTCGGCGCGCTACGCCGACGGCAAGGGCGATGCGGCGAACAACGCCAAACTGCTCGATGCGCTGAAGGACGTGCCGGAAGCCGAGCGCGGCGCGCAGTTCGTTTGTGTATTGGCGCTGGTGCGTCACGCCGACGATCCATTGCCGATCCTCTGCGAAGGCCTGTGGCACGGGCGCATACTGACGGCTGCCAGCGGCGAACACGGCTTTGGTTACGACCCGTTGTTCTGGGTGCCGGAGCGCGATTGCTCCAGTGCCGAACTGACGCCTGCCGACAAGAACCAGATCAGCCACCGCGCCCGCGCAATGGATCTGCTGCGCCAGCGTCTGGGCTTGAAATGACCCGTGATTCTTCTGCGTCGTCGCTGATTATCGGCGGCGCCGCTTCTTCGCCTCGGGCGCCGTTGCCGACGCTACCGCCCCTGTCGCTATACATCCACATCCCGTGGTGTGTGCGCAAATGCCCGTATTGCGATTTCAACTCGCACACCGCCAGCCCGGTGCTGCCGGAGCAGGAGTACGTCGACGCGTTGCTGGCCGATCTCGATCAGGATCTGCACGCGGTCTACGGTCGTGAGATCAGCTCGATTTTCTTCGGTGGTGGTACGCCGAGCCTGTTCAGCGCCGAGGCGCTTGGGCGTTTGCTGGAAGGCGTCGAGCAGCGCATTCCGTTTGCTCACGACATCGAAATAACTTTGGAAGCCAACCCCGGTACCTTCGAGCAAGAGAAGTTCGTCGCGTATCGCAAGCTGGGGATCAATCGCCTGTCGATAGGTATCCAGAGCTTCCAGCAGGAAAAACTCAAGGCCCTCGGCCGTATTCATAACGGCGACGAAGCCGTGCGTGCGGCTGGCATGGCCCGTCAGGCCGGGTTCGATAACTTCAACCTCGACTTGATGCACGGCCTGCCCAATCAGTCGCTTGACGATGCCTTGAGCGATCTGCGCCAGGCCATCGAACTGAATCCGACGCATATTTCCTGGTATCAACTGACGCTGGAGCCGAACACGGTGTTCTGGAACCAGCCACCGGTGCTGCCGGAAGACGACACGCTGTGGGACATTCAAGAAGCCGGGCAAGCGCTGCTGGCCGAACACGGTTACGCGCAATACGAAGTCTCGGCCTATGCGCAAACCGGTCGCCCGGCCCGGCATAACCTCAATTACTGGAGTTTCGGCGACTTCATCGGCATCGGCGCCGGCGCGCACGGCAAGCTCAGCCACCCGGACGGGCGCATCGTGCGTACCTGGAAGACGCGTTTGCCGAAGGACTATCTCAACCCGGATAAAAGCTTTCAGGCTGGCGAGAAAGCCCTGACCAATGATGAGCTGCCGTTCGACTTCCTGATGAACGCCTTGCGCCTGACAGACGGGGTCGAATCGCGTCTGTATCCGGAACGTACCGGCCTGTCGCTGGAGAGTCTCGCTGAGGCCCGCCGCGACGCAGAACAAAGCGGTCTGTTGCAGGTCGAACCGTCACGTCTAGCGGCCACCGAGCGCGGACAACTGTTTCTCAACGACTTGCTGCAGAAATTTTTGAGCTGAGCCCAACCCCAAACGGCAGCCCTAAGGAAAAACCCATGGATTTGATACTCGACCTGCTCGCCACCGTGTCCCGCTGGAGCCGCAGCAACCTCTCGGAAATCGCCCTGGCACTGGTCGGCTGCCTGCTAGTGCTGTTCGGCGCCGACTTCAAAGGTTGGGTCGAGCAACGCCTGGGCAGCATCGCCGGCGCACTGCGCGTGCCATTGATGGCCCTGCTGTGCGTAATCGGCAGCGGTGCCGCGCTGATCTACGCCACGCCGTGGGTGATCAAAGGCTTGAGCCAGTTCAACAACTACAGCCTGGCGCCGGTGTTGTTGGTGGTGCTGGTGCTGATCGGCGTAGTCGCTGACCGCCGCTGATTTAAGTCGCTTTACAAAACTACTGTGGGAGCGAGCTTGCTCGCGAAGGCGTCGCATCAGTCAACATCATTGTTGAATGACCAACCGCTTTCGCGAGCAAGCTCGCTCCCACAGGTTCATCTACAGCTTGGAATCAGGAAAGTTTTTCGAACTTCAGATCCCACACGCCATGCCCAAGACGTTCGCCGCGGCGTTCGAACTTGGTGATCGGGCGTTCGGCCGGGCGGGGTACGCACTTGCCGTCTTCGGCGAGGTTACGGTAACCCGGGGCGACGCTCATGACTTCCAGCATGTATTCGGCGTACGGTTCCCAGTCGGTGGCCATGTGCAGAATGCCGCCGACCTTCAACTTGCTGCGCACCAGTTCAGCGAACGACGCCTGAACGATACGACGCTTGTGGTGACGGCTCTTGTGCCACGGATCCGGGAAGAACAGCATCAAGCGATCGAGGCTGTTGTCGGCGATGCAGCGGTTGAGCACTTCGATCGCGTCGCAATCGTAAACCCGCAGGTTGGTCAGGCCTTGCGTCAGTACGCCGTTGAGCAGCGCGCCGACACCCGGACGGTGAACTTCTACACCGATGAAATCCTGATCCGGTGCAGCAGCGGCCATTTCCAGTAGCGAATGGCCCATGCCGAAACCGATTTCCAGCGAGCGCGGTGCCGAGCGGCCGAAAACCTGATCGTAATCCACCGGCGCATCGGCCAACGGCAGCACGAACAGTGGCGTGCCTTGATCCAGACCTTTCTGCTGGCCTTCAGTCATGCGCCCGGCGCGCATCACGAAACTCTTGATGCGGCGGTGTTGGCGCTCGTCGCCCTCTTCCGGCTGGATAGGCGTGTCGTTCGATTCAGTCATCTTGGCTCTTACTTGATCAGACCATCCAGCGGCGAAGAGGCGCTGGCATAGAGTTTTTTCGGCATGCGGCCGGCGAGGTAGGCCAGACGGCCCGCGACGATCGCGTGTTGCATGGCTTGGGCCATCATCACTGGCTGGCCAGCGTGGGCAATGGCCGAGTTCATCAGTACGGCGTCACAGCCCAGTTCCATGGCGATGGTGGCATCGGAAGCGGTACCGACACCCGCGTCCACCAATACCGGAATTTTGGCTTCTTCGAGGATGATCTGCAGGTTGTACGGATTGCAGATACCCAGGCCCGAGCCGATCAGACCGGCCAGTGGCATGACGGCGATGCAGCCGATTTCCGCCAGCTGACGGGCGATGATCGGGTCATCACTGGTGTAAACCATCACGTCGAAACCTTCCTTGACCAGCGTTTCGGCGGCCTTGAGGGTTTCGATCACGTTGGGGAACAGGGTTTTCTGGTCAGCCAGTACTTCCAGCTTGACCAGATTGTGGCCATCGAGCAGCTCACGGGCCAGACGGCAAGTGCGCACGGCTTCGAGGGCGTCGTAGCAGCCAGCAGTGTTCGGCAGGAAGGTGTAGCGATCCGGCGACAACACGTCGAGCAGGTTCGGTTCGCCTTCGATCTGACCCAGGTTGGTGCGGCGCACGGCGAAGGTGACGATCTCGGCACCCGAGGCTTCGATGGCCTGGCGGGTTTCGTCCATGTCACGGTACTTTCCGGTACCGACCAGCAAACGCGACTGGTAAGTACGACCGGCCAGAACAAAAGGCTTGTCGCTACGAACGATGCTCATGGGGAATCCTCTTTAGGGGTGAGGGTCTTGCAGAATTCTGTGCCCTTGTGGACTGCGCGACTAGCCGCCGCCGATGGCGTGAACCACTTCAACGTTATCGCCGTCGTTGAGCGCGGTGTCGGCATGCTGGCTGCGCGGGACGATATCCAGATTGAGCTCGACCGCCACCCGGCGTCCGGTCAGATCCAGACGGGTCAGCAGGGCCGCAACGGTTTCACCGTCGGGCAGTTCAAGGGATTCACCGTTCAACTGAATGCGCATGCGCAATGCCGCCATCATTTTTAGGGGCTGGCATTCTAGCCCGATCAGACAGAGCGACCCAAGCCATTCATCGTGAAATGGACTGCCCGGTCAGTTCAGGCGCCAGGCGGCGAGGCCCAGGCAAAGCCAACCGACCAGGAATGCCAGACCACCGAACGGTGTGATGATGCCGAGCTTGCTGATGCCAGTGGTGGTCAGCAGGTAAAGACTGCCGGAAAACAGCAGGATGCCGAGAGTGAATGAAGCGCCTGCCCAGGTGACCAATCGACCGGGGAGGTGCACGGCCAGCAACGCTACGCCGAACAGCGCCAAGGTGTGCACCAGTTGATAGGTGACGCCGGTGTGGAAAATCGTCAGATATTCCGGTGTCAGACGGCTTTTCAGGCCGTGGGCGGCAAACGCACCCAGCGCGACACCCGTGAAACCCAAAAAAGCGGCCAGCATCAAAAAGCCACGCAGCATTGGGAACTCCAGTCAGACTCGATCGGCAGGGTCTGTATAATGGCCCGCTCCACGGGTTCGGCCAAGCCATCTCTATGCTGCGTTTAATTTTCCGTCGTCTCACGAAGGCCCTGCTCTGGTTCGCGGGCGGCAGCGTATTGCTGGTGCTGGTATTTCGCTTTGTACCGCCGCCAGGCACCGCGCTGATGGTCGAGCGCAAGGTCGAATCCTGGATCGATGGCGAGCCGATCGACCTGCAACGCACCTGGAAGCCGTGGGACGAGATCTCCGACGATCTCAAGGTGGCGGTCATGGCTGGTGAAGATCAGAAGTTTCCCGAGCATTGGGGCTTTGATTTCAGCGCAATCCAGGCAGCGTTGGCGCATAACGAGCTCGGCGGCTCGATTCGCGGTGCCAGTACGTTGAGCCAGCAGGTGTCGAAAAACCTGTTTCTGTGGGCCGGGCGCAGCTATCTGCGTAAAGGCCTGGAGGCTTGGTTTACCGCGCTGATCGAGGTGTTGTGGCCCAAGCAGCGGATTCTTGAGGTGTATCTGAACAGTGTCGAGTGGGATGACGGGGTGTTCGGCGCGGAAGCAGCGGCCCGGCATCACTTTGGCGTGAGCGCGAAGTCGTTGTCCCGACAACAGGCGAGTTATCTGGCGGCGGTGTTGCCCAATCCGCGGGTGTGGAGTGCGAGCCATCCGACTGGCTACGTAGCGCGCCGGGCCGGGTGGATTCGACAGCAGATGAGTCAGCTGGGTGGAACGAGTTATCTGGCGGGGCTTAATGATTCGCGGCGGGCACCGTGGCAGTAGTCTTTCAGACACTGAAGATCCCTGTGGGAGCCGGGCTTGCCCGCGATGGCGGTGGCTCAGCTAGCTGCAACATTAACTGACACGACGCTATCGCTGGCAAGCCAGCTCCCACAGGGATCAACGCAGGCCTGAAATACGCGCAAAAAAACGCCCCAATCATCGCTGATCGGGGCGTTTTTTGTTGCCGAGGCGCCGGTTAGGCAGCAATCGACAACTTGAGCTTGTTCATCGCGCTCTTTTCGAGCTGACGGATTCGCTCGGCCGACACGTTGTACTTCTGCGCCAGGTCGTGCAGCGTGGCTTTCTCTTCTGCCAGCCAGCGCTGGTAGAGGATGTCGCGGCTGCGTTCGTCCAGCACTTCCAGTGCTTCGTGCAGGTTGTTGTTGGAGTTGTCGCTCCAGTCGGCATCTTCCAGTTGACGCGCCGGGTCGTACCGGTGGTCTTCCAGATAGTTGGACGGCGACTGGAATGCACTGTCGTCATCCGCTTCCGCAGCCGGGTCGAAAGCCATGTCATGGCCGGTCAGGCGACTCTCCATCTCGCGCACTTCCCGCGGCTCGACGCCGAGGCTTTCCGCCACACGGTGGACTTCCTCGTTGTTCAGCCACGCCAGACGCTTCTTCTGGCTGCGCAGATTGAAGAACAGCTTGCGCTGGGCCTTGGTGGTCGCGACTTTCACAATGCGCCAGTTGCGCAGGATGAACTCGTGAATTTCCGCCTTGATCCAGTGCACTGCAAACGACACCAAACGCACACCCATTTCCGGGTTAAAGCGCTTTACGGCCTTCATCAGGCCGACGTTACCTTCCTGGATCAGGTCAGCCTGAGCCAGACCGTAGCCGCTATAGCTACGGGCAATGTGTACGACAAAACGCAGGTGGGCGAGCACCATCTGCCGAGCCGCCCCCAAATCCTGCTCATAATAGAGACTCTCGGCCAGTTCACGCTCCTGCTCCGGCGTCAGCAATGGAATGCTGTTCACGGTGTGCACATAGGCTTCCAGGTTTGCGCCTGGAACCAACGCGTACGCAGGTTGCAAAGAATTGGTCATACGAAAAAACCTCCGACTTACATACTCGTGCTTCTCAGCACTGCGAAAAATTGACCGGGAACTCAAGTGCAAGTTCCCAAAAAACCGTAAGGTCAATCACGCGCAAAAAAGATTCTACTTCGGCGCCAGCTCCCTGAGATGACGTGCGACTGCAATCCATGCACCGATATAACCCAACAGCACCGCGCCAAGCAAGAGCGACAGACCATCGGCAACTGGCACTCCGGCCAGCGCGAAATCACTGCCGTACAAGCCGGCCAATCCAACCACCGCGTCGTTCAGCCAGTTCAGGCCGAACGCCAATACTCCCCAGGACAACAGCCCCGCACCGAAGCCATACAACGCGCCCATGTAAAGGAAGGGACGTCGCACATAGCTGTCAGTGCCGCCGACGAGTTTAATCACTTCTATCTCTGTGCGGCGGTTTTCAATATGAAGACGAATGGTATTGCCTATCACCAAAAGTAATGCAGAAACCAGCAGCACTGTCAGACCGAAGACAAAACGATCGCCGAGCTTGAGGATGGCGGCCAGACGCTCGACCCAGACTAGATCAAGTTGTGCCTGTTGTACCTTGGGCAGCTCGGAAAGTTTTTGTCTTAATGCTTCCAGCGTGGTCTTGTCGACCTCGTTCGGCGTCACCAACACAACGCCCGGCAGCGGGTTTTCCGGCAGTTCGCGCAGGGCTTCGCCCAGCCCGGACTGCTGCTGAAACTCTTCCAGCGCCTGATCGCGGCCGACATATTCAGCATCAGCGACGCCGGGCATGCCTTTGATCTGTTCGCGCAACGACTCGCCCTGCTCCGGGCTGGCGTCGAGTTGCAGATACAGCGAGATCTGCGCCGCACGCTGCCACGAACCGCCGAGACGCTCGACGTTATTGAGCAACAGCGAAAGACCCATTGGCAGACTTAGCGCCACCGCCATCACCATGCAGGTGAAAAAGCTGCCGATAGGCTGCTTGCCGAGACGACGCAGGCTGTCGAGCAGGCTGGCGCGATGGCTTTCGACCCAGGCGCGGAACAGCGTGGCGAAGTCCGGGCCGTCGTCATCGTCGTGTTTTTTCTTTTTTGGCGGCTGCGGATCGGCGGCCTTCGGGGCCACGCGCTCGGAAACCTTAGGACTGCGAGTGGCACTCATACCCCGGCCTCCCCGTCGCCGATCAATCGGCCGCGTTGCAGGGTCAGCATGCGGTGACGCATGCGCGCGATCAGCGCCAGGTCGTGACTGGCGATCAGTACGCTGGTGCCCAAACGGTTGATGTCTTCAAACACGCCCATGATTTCGGCCGCCAGACGCGGGTCGAGGTTACCGGTCGGTTCGTCCGCCAGCAGCAGGGCCGGACGGTGGACGATGGCGCGGGCGATGCCGACGCGCTGTTGCTGACCGGTGGACAAGTCGCCCGGGTACAGATCGGTTTTATCCGACAGCGCCACGCGCTCCAGCGCCGAATCGACGCGCTTGGCGATCTCGGCCTTGGACAGCCCAAGAATCTGCAACGGCAGCGCGATGTTGTTGAACACCGTGCGATCGAACAGCAGTTGGTGATTCTGGAACACCACACCGATCTGCCGGCGCAGGAACGGAATCTGCGCGTTGCTGATAGTGCTCAGATCTTGCCCGGCGAGCAGCAGCTTGCCGCTGGTCGGACGCTCCATCGCCAGCAACAGGCGCAATAGCGTGGATTTACCGGCACCGGAGTGGCCGGTCACAAACAAGAACTCGCCACGACGGACTCGAAAGCTCAGCTCATGCAAGCCGACGTGACCGTTCGGGTAGCGTTTACCGACCTGTTCGAAACGAATCATGAACGCTCCCGCTCGGCAAAGAGTGCCTGGACAAAGGGTTCGGCTTCAAAGGTACGCAAATCGTCGATGCCTTCACCGACGCCGATGTAGCGAATCGGCAGACCGAACTGTTTGGCCAGGGCAAAGATCACCCCACCCTTGGCGGTGCCGTCGAGTTTGGTCAGCGCCAGTCCGGTCAGTTCGACGGTCTGGTTGAATTGCTTGGCCTGGTTGATGGCGTTCTGGCCGGTACCGGCGTCGAGTACCAACAGCACTTCGTGCGGCGCGTCGGCGTCGAGCTTGCTGATCACGCGGCGAACCTTTTTCAGTTCTTCCATCAGGTTGTCTTTGGTGTGCAGACGACCGGCGGTATCGGCGATCAGCACGTCGATACCACGCGCCTTGGCGGCTTGTACGGCGTCGAAGATCACCGAAGCGGAGTCGGCACCGGTGTGCTGAGCGATCACCGGGATCTTGTTGCGCTCGCCCCACACCTGCAATTGCTCCACCGCAGCAGCACGGAAGGTGTCACCGGCGGCCAGCATGACTTTCTTGCCTTCCAGTTGCAGTTTCTTCGCCAGTTTGCCGATGGTAGTGGTCTTGCCGGCACCGTTGACGCCGACCACAAGGATCACGAACGGCTTGTTCTGCGAAACGATTTTCAGCGGCTGCTCGACCGGTTTGAGCATCGCTGCCAGTTCGGCCTGCAGGGATTTGTACAACGCATCGGCGTCGGCAAGTTCCTTGCGAGCGACCTTCTGGGTCAGACGCTGGATGATCTGGGTGGTGGCTTCGACGCCAACATCGGCGGTCAGCAGACGGGTTTCGAGGTCGTCGAGCAGCTCGTCATCGATGGTTTTGCGGCCGAGGAACAGGCTGGCCATGCCCTCGCCAATGCTGGCGCTGGTTTTCGACAGGCCTTGCTTGAGGCGGGCGAAGAAACCGGCTTTGGTTTCTTCGGTACGTGGCGCTTCGGCAGCGGGTTCGACTGCTGCTTCAACTGCAACAACTGGCTCGGCGACGACGACCGGTGCAGGTGCAGGTGCAGGCTCGGCTTCTTCGATAACCGGAGCAACCGGAGCAACCGGAGCAACCGGAGCAACCACTTCAGGCTCGGCGATGGCTGGCGCGACGGCAACCACAGGTTGAACCACCGGCGCCGAAACAGGCTCAGGGGTTAACATAACGGGCGCAGGAATCGGCGGCGTCACGTGCGGCGCCTGCTCTTCAACCAACGCAACCGGTTCTTCCGCAACAGGCAAAGTCAGCCACGGCTCAACCACCGGAGTCAGCGGCAGCTCGGCAACTACTGGTGCTTCAGGCTCAGGCTCGGCCACCGGTTGCAGCACCGGCTCGGCAATCGGCAGAACGATCGGCGCAGGCTCTTCTTCTATTACAGGAGCAGGCGCAGGGACCGGTTCAGGAATCGCGGGCGGCTGTTCGACAACGGGTTCCTGCGGTTTTTTACGCAGCCATCCGAACAGGCTTTTCTTCTCGCCAGCCGCAGCTGGGGTCTTCTTGTCGTCGTTGGAACCAAACATGGAGGACGGCTATCTCACGGTAGCGACGCGCCATAAGGGCGCCCCGGCAAATAAATATTCGATGCAGAACAGACTGTGTTTCACCCAGCTTGTTCACGCGCAACATTTTGTCGAGGCACCAGCGGCACCTCAAAGAATCGTATTAACGAAGGACTAAACCGGCAACATCGGCGAAAAAGCGCAGTTTAGTCGATAAACCGCAGCTTTCTGTCACATACCCATACAGCCTGATCAAGTCTTAAAACCTGATAGGCGTGGTCGCCAGTAAAACGGACCAGTATCCTAGCACCCTCTCGCCCGCCGACGCTAAGACCAAGCGGGCAGCTCAACAGGTTAAAAAACGAATGAATGCTCTAGCCCGCCGCGCTGCAGGCCTGCTGTTCAGCACAGTCTGCCTGCCTCTTTCGGCCCTGGCGGCCGACCCGCAACCGACCCACGAATTCACCCTCGACAACGGCTTGAAGGTCGTCGTGCGCGAAGACCATCGCGCACCGGTGGTGGTGTCGCAGGTCTGGTACAAGGTCGGTTCCAGCTACGAAACCCCGGGCCAGACCGGCCTGTCCCACGCGCTTGAGCACATGATGTTCAAGGGCAGCGAAAAAGTCGGCCCCGGCGAAGCCTCGCTGATCCTGCGCGACCTCGGCGCCGAAGAGAACGCCTTCACCAGCGATGACTTCACCGCTTACTACCAAGTGCTGGCGCGCGACCGTCTGGGTGTGGCCTTCGAACTGGAAGCTGATCGCATGGCCAATCTGCGCCTGCCGGCCGACGAGTTCGCCAAGGAAATCGAAGTCATCAAGGAAGAGCGCCGCCTGCGCACCGATGACAAGCCGATGGCCAAGGCCTTCGAGCGTTACAAGGCGATGGCTTACCCAGCCAGCGGTTATCACACGCCGACCATCGGCTGGATGGCTGACCTCGACCGGATGAAGGTCGAAGAGCTGCGCCACTGGTATCAGTCCTGGTATGTGCCGAACAACGCCACTTTGGTGGTCGTCGGCGACGTCACTCCGGACGAAGTGAAAACCCTCGCCCAACGCTACTTCGGGCCGATCGCCAAACGCGACGTGCCACCGGCGAAACAACCGCTGGAACTGGCCGAACCCGGCGAGCGCAAGATCACGCTGCATGTGCAGACGCAACTGCCTAGCCTGATGCTCGGTTTCAACGTGCCGAGTATCGCCACTGCCGAGGACAAACGTTCGGTCAACGCGCTGCGTCTGATTTCGGCGTTGCTCGACGGCGGTTATAGCGGACGCATCCCAACCCAATTGGAGCGCGGCGAAGAGCTGGTGTCTGGGGGCTCGTCGAGCTACGACGCCTACACTCGTGGCGACAGCCTGTTCACCCTGTCGGCCACGCCGAACACCCAGAAGAAAAAGACCATGGCGCAAGCCGAGGCTGGTCTGTGGAAGCTGCTGGATCAGCTGAAAACAACCGCGCCGTCTGCCGAAGAACTGGAGCGCGTGCGTGCGCAAGTGATTGCCGGCCTGGTCTACGAGCGTGACTCGATCACCAGCCAGGCCACGGCCATCGGTCAGCTTGAGACCGTCGGCCTGTCGTGGAAACTGATGGACACCGAATTGGCCGATCTGGAAAGCGTCACCCCGCAAGACATCCAGAACGCCGCCAAGCTGTATTTCACCCGCGAACGTCTCAGCGTCGCCCACGTACTGCCACTGGAGACGACTCATGAGTGAGCGCAAAACCCCACGCCTGTTGTTGCTTGGTTTGATCGCGGTCGCAGTGATCGGCGCCGCTGCTTTCTATCTGTCGCCAAGCGATGACAGCAAGGCGAGCGAAGCATTGGACAACGCCAAGTCCGCACAGAAGCTGCAATCGCTGGCCGAACTCGACGGCAAGGCCCCGGCAAGCCGCAAACTCGACGTGCAGACCTGGAACACCGCCGAAGGCGCCAAGGTGCTGTTCGTCGAAGCCCACGAGCTGCCGATGTTCGACATGCGCCTGATCTTCTCCGCCGGCAGCAGCCAGGACGGCAACGCGCCGGGTCTGGCGGTGCTGACCAACGCGATGCTCAATGAAGGCGTGGCCGGCAAGGACGTCGGTGCCATCGCCCAAGGTTTCGAAGGCCTCGGCGCGGATTTCGGCAACGGCGCTTTCAAGGACATGGCACTGGCTTCGCTGCGCAGCCTGAGCGCCGCTGACCAGCGCGAGCCGGCGTTGAAACTGTTCGCGGAAGTCGTCGGCAAACCGACCTTCCCGGCTGACTCGTTCGCGCGCATCAAGAATCAGATGCTCGCCGGCTTCGAATACCAGAAACAGAACCCCGGCAAACTCGCCAGCCTGGAGCTGATGAAGCGCCTGTATGGCGATCATCCATACGCACATTCGAGCGACGGCAACGAGCAGAGCGTACCGAAGATCACCCTCGCGCAACTGCGTGAGTTCCACGCCAAGGCCTACGCCGCTGGCAACGTGGTGATCGCACTGGTCGGTGACTTGTCCCGCGCTGATGCCGAGGCAATTGCCAATCAGGTCTCCGCTGCCCTGCCCAAAGGCCCGGCAATGGCGAAGATCGCCCAGCCGCGGGAACCGCAAGCCAGCGTCGGTCACATCGAATTCCCATCGAAGCAGACCAACCTGATGCTCGCGCAGTTGGGCATCGACCGTGATGACCCGGACTACGCGGCATTGTCGATGGGTAACCAGATCCTCGGCGGCGGTGGTTTCGGCACTCGATTGATGAGCGAAGTTCGCGAGAAACGCGGGCTGGCCTATGGCGTGTACTCCGGGTTCAGCCCGATGCAGGTCCGCGGCCCGTTCCTGATCAACTTGCAGACCCGCGCCGAAATGAGCGAAGGCACCCTGAAACTCGTGCAGGATGTGCTCGCCGACTACCTGAAAACCGGCCCGACCCAGAAAGAACTCGACGACGCCAAACGCGAATTGGCCGGCAGCTTCCCGCTGTCCACCGCGAGCAACGCCGACATTGTTGGCCAGCTCGGTGCGATGGGGTTCTATAATTTGCCGCTGAGCTATCTGGATGACTTCATGCGTCAGTCCCAGAGCCTGACCGTCGATCAGGTCCGCGAAGCCCTGAACAAACACTTGAGCACGGACAAAATGGTCATCGTCACCGCTGGCCCGACCGTGCCGCAAAAGCCGTTACCGGCCCCATCTGATAAACCTGCCGAGCAACCGCTCGGGGTTCCGGAGCATTAATGGCTACTCGTCCCAAAAAACCTGTTCACAACGTGCACAACGGCGTGAATCAACTGCGCATCATTGGTGGTGAATGGGGCAGCCGCAAGCTGAGCTTCCCTGACGCGCCGGGCCTGCGCCCGACGCCGGACCGCGTGCGTGAGACGCTGTTCAACTGGCTCGCGCCGTATGTGGCCGGGGCCAAAGTGTTCGATCCGTTCGCCGGCAGCGGCGCGCTGTTTCTTGAGGCACTGTCCCGAGGCGCCGCCATGGGCCAGGCGTTGGACGCCAGCAACATCGCGGTCTCCAGCCTCAAGGAACACCTCGGCACTCTGCGCTGCACCAACGGCCAGGTACAAACCGCCGACGCCCTGCGCTATCTGGAGACCCAGACTGCCACCGCGTACGACCTGGTGTTCCTCGACCCGCCGTTCAATCAAAACCTGCTTCCCGCCGTGTGCACGTTGCTCGAAGAGCGCCAGTGGCTGGCCGATGACGCTTGGATTTACACCGAAAGCGAAAGCGCACCATCGACCCTCGGCCTGCCGCAAAACTGGCGTCTTCATCGCGAGCAGAAATCCGGTCGCGTGTACTACGCGTTGTGGCATCGTCTGGCTGAAACCATCGCTTAAAATACTTGGGCAGACAACTTGACTGCCCGAGCCTCCAACTCGGCATTTAATTAAGTTGCAATAGTTCAGCAATAGCGAGAGGCCTCTGTTTCATCCATCTTGTGCAAGCGAAATTAGTCGCATAAACATCATGGATGAAACTTAGATGAATACATCTACCCTCGAATACACCGTTAACCCGCTTCATGAATTCACGCTCGATAATGGCTTGAAAGTTGTAGTGCGAGAAGATCACCGAACACCTCAAGTTGCACTAACACTGACTTTTGCCAGCCGTGGTGACGAGCGCCCTGAAGAGTTCGGAGCGGGTGACGTGCTACTGCGTGGAGTGCGATATCTGAACAACGATTACGAGGCCTTCATCACAGAAAGCGGAGGCACTCGGTTCCGTTACGGCGATTCTCCTGGCGCGGGCCAACTGACTGACTCGTTACTGGTGCCCACAGAGCACCTGGAAGGCGCGCTCAAGCTCCAGTCGAAGCTGATGACAACTGAGCTGCCGGACGAACCGCTGCACAATGCTCTGAATATAACGAGAGACAAGAACAAGAAAGAATCCTTTTTCTTATCACCGATATGGTACAGCCCAGAAATTGAATCCCTGGTGTACGCAGGCAGCAGGTACTACAGATCCCATCAGGCAGTTTCGGCCAACCTTGAACGACTGTCTCCAGATTGCATACGGAGCTTGCGACGGAGTCGGCATTGCCCCGACAACGCACTGCTGGCAATCACTGGCGATATTGGAATTGAAGAAACCCGGCGCTTGGTCGAACGCCACTTCGCAGATATCCCCCGAGGTGAACCTTCGTTCAGATCTCAAGTGCAGGTTCCGGCAGCGCCCGGCTATCGCCGGATAACGCAGTACCTGGATACTCAACACCCCGAGTACTCCATGATGATATTCATATTCAACACACCGCTGGCTTATGAACTGGAAGTATTAGGCTCCTTGCTTGAAGGAGATTCCCTCCCACGTTTGGCCGCACTCCAGGAAAAGCGGGGTGGAGTTGTACCGAGGTTCATGGGAGACAATCAAGGCAATACAATTCTCGGCCTTGCATTTTATATCCACGGCGACCCGCAGGAAGCCGAAGAGAACTTCTGGAAGTTTCTCGATGAAGTGAAGCGTTCCCCTTTCTCTCCTGAAGAGATCGACTCCGCCGTCAACAAAGCCTGTTCGTTGCCTCAAGTCTGGAACAGCTCACTTGAGCACCAGGCAGATGCGCTCTCCTATTTGTTTGGATCAGGTCAGCCTTTGCAGTTGCTTGACGATAAAGTCGGGCTGTTGCGCAGCATCACCCCTGAGGACGTTCATGTTGCAGCCAACGCCTACCTCACCCGCGAAAATATCACTATCGTTTGTGCATTGCCGATCGGAACAAAACCGAAGTAACGTTTAAAACAGTCTTCGACTGTAGCGGTTCGGTTTTTTTAAACCGCTCAGTAATAGCGTCAAGCAACGCAGTGCCTGACGTTCAAGCAGTAAACGAAACAGTGAAGCGCCACCGGTCTGCTGATCGGTGGTGCTTGGTAAACCTCAGGGTGATGTCGCGTCGAAACAGGCTTTGTGGCAAGTTAGGTTCTTTCATTGAAAGCGTCAGCGCCTGATACGCCCGCCGCTTTGCGCAAGACCTGTCGAGAGTTGCCGTGCCGTCACTGAACCCAACATCAAGCCCCCGCTTTACGCCAGCCTTCGGCCTCGGCAACCCGCACTTGCAAACCTTGTGGGGACCACTCTGGCGCAAAACCACCCACATAGACCGCGAACGTGAACGTTTGTGGCTTGAAGACGGCGACTTCCTCGATCTCGACTGGCACGGCCCGCACAGCGCCGATGCGCCATTGGTGCTGGTGTTGCACGGCCTGACCGGTTCGTCCAATTCGCCTTATGTAGCCGGCCTGCAAAAAGTGTTGGGGGCTCAAGGGTGGGCGAGTGTCGCGCTGAACTGGCGTGGCTGTTCAGGCGAGCCGAATCTGCTATCGCGCAGCTATCACTCAGGTGCCAGTGAAGACCTCGCCGAGGCCATCAGGCACCTGCGTGCCAAGCGGCCGCTGGCGCCGCTGTTTGCGGTGGGCTACTCCCTCGGCGGCAACGTGCTGCTCAAGCATCTTGGGGAGACGGGCAGCACCAGCGGCGTACTCGGCGCCGTGGCGGTGTCGGTTCCGTTTCGCCTCGATCAGTGCGCCGACCGTATCGGCCAAGGCTTTTCCAAGGTTTATCAAGCGCATTTCATGCGTGAGATGGTCGGCTACATCAAGAACAAGCAACGGCAGTTTCAGCACGATGGCCGCGAGGACAGGCTCGCGGAGTTGGCTGCGCTCGGCTCACTGGAAAACATGCGCACGTTCTGGGATTTTGATGGCCGGGTAACGGCGCCGCTGCACGGATTTACCGATGCACACGATTACTACCGCCGTGCATCGAGCCGCTACTTTCTCGGCGAGATTCGTACGCCGACGTTAATTATCCAGGCGGCGGATGATCCTTTCGTCTTCCCTCATAGCTTACCGAGCGCTGAAGAGTTGTCTGCCTGCACGCAATTCGAATTGCAGCCCAAGGGTGGCCACGTAGGTTTTGTCGATGGCACGCTTCGCCGACCGGATTACTACCTTGAACGGCGTATCCCGCAGTGGTTGGCGCGCCTGACACCATGAGCGATCAGGGCAAGTCGATTCGTTTCTGGCAAATCGCACCGCCGACGGTGATCCTTTGATCTTATTCGCCGGTGGCAATACCGCGCGAAGGCTCGTTGATCCACTCGCTCCACGATCCCGCATACAGCGAACCCAACGGATACCCCGCCAGACACAGCGCAAACAGGTTGTGACACGCCGTCACGCCTGAGCCGCAATAGGCGACCAGTTCCGACGGCGAGCGCTCGCCAAGCTTTGCGGCAAAGCGTTGTTTGAGTTGATCAGCCGGCAGGAATCGCCCGTCAGTGCCCAGGTTGTCGGTGAACGCCGCGCATTGCGCGCCGGGAATGTGTCCGGCAACCGGGTCGATCGGTTCGACTTCGCCCTTGAACCGCGGCAAGGCTCGCGCATCGATCAGGGTCAGCGCGGGCTGACCGAGACGTTGCTGCAATTGCTCGGCGCTGAGCAACAGGTTCATGTCCGGCTGACCGCCGAAATCACCAGGCGTGAGAGCCGGCGCATCCAGACTCAGCGGCAAACCCGCCGCATGCCAGGCCTTGAGCCCGCCGTCGAGAATGAACACGCCGTCGCGCTTGCCCAGCCACGCGAGCAACCACCACGCTCGCGCCGCGTAAGCCCCCGGCCCGTCGTCATACAAAACCACGTCGCTGTCGGCATTGATGCCCCAGGCTTGCAGGCGCTCGACCAGCGCTGCCGGCTCGGGCAACGGATGACGCCCGGTCACGCCTTTGACCACCATGCCGCTGAGGTCACGTTCAAGATCGGCGAAGCTCGCCCCGGCGATGTGCCCTTCTGCGTAGCTGCGCTGGCCGTAGTCCGGGTCTTCGAGGGCAAAACGACAATCGAGAATCACCAGCCCAGGCTGCTCCTTGCGGGCATCCAGTGCATTGGGGCTGATCAGTTGCGCAATCGGCATAACGGGCTCCTGTGGGAATTCGACGAAACTGTTTACTTCACATCTTCGAGGGCCTGGGCCAACGGCACGTAAAACTCCTCGAACAGTGCATTTACCTCCTCGCGCGCCTGCTCGGTGACAAAACCGGCTTCCAGCACCAGCACCTGGTAGACGCCACGCTTAACGGCCTGCTCGCTGAGGTGGTTGGAGTTTTCCCGGGTGGTGCACAGAAAGCGTACCCAAGACGTCAGGATGATCCAGGCGTTGAGGGTCAGGGATTCGATCTGCACGCGATCCATGTCGAGGATCCCGGCGGCGACAAAACCTTCGTAGATCGCCCCACCCTGGATCACGCAGCGCTGGGAAAAGCGCCGATAGCGCGCGGCCAGCTCCGGATCGCTGTCGAGCAGATGCTCGAGGTCGCGGTGCAGAAAGCGGTAGCGCCACATCGCCGAGAGCAGTTCCTTGAGATAGAAGCGCTTGTCTTCTACCGTCGCGGCGCGCCCCTGCGGCGGGCGCAGGAAGCTGTCGACAAGGCTCTCGTACTCACTGAACAACACGGCGATGATCGCCTGCTTGTTGGGGAAGTGGTAGTAGAGGTTGCCCGGAGAAATCTCCATGTGGGCAGCAATGTGATTGGTGCTGATGCTGCGCTCGCCCTGTTGGTTGAACAGTTCAAGGCTGTTCAGCACGATTCGCTCGCTGGTTTTTATTCGTGGGGCCATGGCTTGGGCTTTAATTCAGATTGCGTTGAGGGGCATCTTACGACCTAACCGGAAATGGATAAAACACTGCTGTGCAGGGAAGTCATTTGACTTTATAGAGCATAGACTCTAAAAAGTGCTTCATTACAATAATCCGGAGCGGACCATGACTGCCGACATTGCCTACCTGCAAACGCTACAAGAGCCACTGGAAGCGCTTGATCGGCAGTTCAAAGCGCAACGGGCCGCGTATGCCGCCAACCCAATGCCACCCGCCGCCCAGCGCCAGCAATGGCTCAAGGCGTTGCGCGATTTGCTCAGCGAAGAGCGTCAGGCCTTGATCGAGGCAATCAGTGCCGACTTCAGCCATCGCAGCGCCGATGAAACCCTGCTCGCCGAACTGATGCCGAGTCTGCATGGCATTCACTACGCCAGCCGCCACCTCAAGGGCTGGATGAAAGACTCGCGGCGCAAGGTCGGCATGGCTTTCCAGCCCGCCTCGGCGAAAGTCGTTTACCAGCCGCTGGGCGTGGTCGGCGTCATCGTGCCGTGGAATTACCCGCTGTATCTGGCCATCGGCCCACTGGTCGGCGCGTTGGCGGCGGGCAACCGAGTGATGCTCAAACTCAGCGAATCGACCCCGGCCACCGGCCTGTTGCTCAAGGATCTACTGGCGCGAATCTTCCCCGAAGACCTGGTCTGTGTGGTGCTTGGCGAAGCTGACATCGGCGTGGCGTTTTCCCGTTTGCGCTTCGATCACCTGCTGTTCACCGGCGCCACCAGCATCGGCAAGCATGTAATGCGCGCCGCTGCTGAAAACCTCACGCCCGTCACGCTGGAACTGGGCGGAAAATCCCCGGCCATCGTCTCCCGTGACGTGCCGCTCAAGGATGCCGCCGAACGCATCGCCTTCGGCAAAACCCTCAACGCCGGGCAGACCTGCGTCGCCCCCGACTACGTGCTGGTGCCGGAGGACCGGGTCGGCGGCTTCGTCGAAGCCTATCGTCAGGCCGTGCAGGGTTTTTATCCGACCCTCAGCGACAACCCGGACTACACCGCGATCATCAACGAACGCCAATTGGCCCGACTCAACGGCTATGTCAGTGATGCCACCAGCAAGGGCGCGCTACTGATTCCGCTGTTCGAGCAAGGTCAGGGCCGGCGCATGCCGCACAGTGTGTTGTTGAATGTCAGCGACGAGATGACGGTGATGCAGGACGAAATCTTCGGCCCGCTGCTGCCGATCGTGCCGTATCGAGATCTGGAGCAGGCATTCGCTTACATCAATCAGCGGCCTCGACCTCTGGCTCTTTACTATTTTGGCTACGACAAACGCGAACAGAACCGCGTGCTGCACGAAACCCATTCCGGCGGCGTGTGCCTGAACGACACGTTGCTGCATGTGGCGCAGGACGACATGCCCTTCGGCGGCATCGGCGCCTCGGGGATGGGGCACTACCACGGTCACGAAGGCTTCCTCACCTTCAGCAAAGCCAAAGGTGTGCTGATTAAACAGCGCTTCAATGCGGCCCGACTGATTTACCCGCCGTATGGCAAATCGATTCAGAAACTGATCCAGAAGCTGTTCATTCGCTAAACATTTGTCATCGTCGCCGGGTAATAAAAACAATGCACCTAAACCTGACCGATACACCTGCACTGTCGCGCCGTGGCCTGCTGAAATTCAGCCTCGGCGCCACGGCATTCCTCGCCACCGCCGGGCTCGGCGCCAGCCTCAGCGGCTGCTCGTCGAGCGTCGCAGCCAACGGTTTCATCTCGTTGCGCGACGGCGACCTGCTGTTTCTGCGCGCACTGATTCCGGTGATGCTCGAGGGTGCCGTGGCCCCAGAGAAGATGCCGGACGCAGTTACTGGCACGCTCAAGTCGCTGGATTACGCCCTCGATCACCTGTCGCCGGAAATGCTCAAACTCACTCGACAGCTGTTCGACGTGCTGGGCATGACCGTGACGCGCGGGCCGCTCACCGGGATCTGGGGCAGTTGGGAAAACGCCAGTCCCGAGGCAATGCGCAGCTTTCTTGATCGCTGGGAAAACAGCTCGTTGAACCTGCTGCGCATGGGCCACAGCTCTTTGCAGCAGATGGTGCTGATGGCTTGGTACAGCCGCGGCGAATCCTGGGCGCACTGCGGTTATCCCGGCCCGCCCACGGTCTGAACATCACGCGAAACCTGTGGGAGCGGGCTTGCCCGCGATAGCGTCAGTCGCCTCACAATCGCATTAAAAAATAATAAAGAGAGCCTGACCCATGCCCGTACTCGATCCCTTCCGCGAAGGCCTCGCCCGAGGCTGGAAAACCTACAACGGCGCGCAACTGACCGACGATCTGACCCTTGAAGCCGATGTCGCGATCATCGGCAGCGGCGCCGGTGGCGGTACCACTGCGGAAATCCTCAGCGCCGCCGGCTATAAAGTGCTGCTGATCGAAGAAGGCCCGCTGAAAACCAGTTCCGACTTCAAAATGCTCGAAGACAAGGCCTACAGCAGCCTCTATCAGGAAGGCATCGGCCGCATGAGCAAGGACGGCGCGATCACCATCCTGCAGGGCCGCGCGGTTGGCGGCACGACGCTGATTAACTGGACATCGAGCTTCCGCACGCCGCAGCAGACCCTCGAACACTGGGCCACCGAGCACAACGTCAAGGGCCACAGCCCTGCCGACATGGCGCCATGGTTCGAAAAAATGGAGCAGCGCCTCGGCGTCGCACCGTGGATGGTCCCGCCCAACCCCAACAACGACGTGATCCGCAAGGGCTGCGAACAACTCGGCTATAGCTGGCACGTGATTCCGCGAAATGTGCGCGGTTGCTGGAACCTCGGCTACTGCGGCATGGGCTGCCCGACCAACGCCAAGCAATCGATGATGGTCACGACCATTCCGGCCACCCTGGAAAAGGGCGGCGAACTGCTGTACCTCGCCCGCGCGGAAAAACTGCTGATCAGCGGTGACAAGGTGACAGGCCTGCAATGCGTGGCCATGGATGAGCGCTGCGTCGAGCCGACGGGGCGCAAAATCACCGTCAAGGCGCGGCACTACGTGTTGGCCGGCGGTGGCATCAACAGCCCCGCGCTGCTGCTGCGCTCCGACGCGCCGGACCCGCATCAGCGAGTGGGCAAACGCACGTTTCTGCACTTGGTGAATATGTCTGCCGGGCGCTTCGGCGAGGTGATCAACCCTTTTTACGGTGCGCCGCAATCGATCTACTCCGATCACTTCCAATGGAAGGACGGCGCCACCGGGCCGATGGGCTACAAACTGGAAGTGCCACCGCTGCACCCGGCGTTGGCGGCCACGCTGCTGGGCGGTTTTGGTCAGGAGAGCGCGCAACACATGGCCGACCTGCCGCACACCCACGCCATGCTGGCGCTATTGCGCGACGGTTTTCACCCGGACAGCCCGGGCGGCAATGTCGAGTTACGCGGCGATGGCTCGCCGGTGCTCGACTATCAGGTTTCGCCTTATACCTGGGAAGGCTTGCGCCGCGCGTTCCACAACATGGCCGAGATCCAGTTTGCCGGCGGCGCCAAAGCGGTGATGCCGATGCACGCCGACGCACGTTACGTGAAGACGCTGGCCGAGGCGCGGAGCCTGATCGATGGTTTGAGCCTTGAGTTGTATCGCACACGGCTGGGCAGCGCCCACGTCATGGGCGGCTGCGCGATGGGTGAAGATCCGAAAAACGCGGTCAGCGACAGCCTTGGCCGGCATCATCAGTTGAGCAATCTGTCGATACACGACGGCTCGTTATTCCCCACCAGCATTGGCGCCAACCCACAATTGTCGGTGTACGGTCTGACCGCTCAATTGGCGACTTCCCTAGCCGACCGGCTGAAAAACCCATGAAAATCCGCAATATTCCTGTCGTCTATAGTGCTTTCTTACCCAACAGGCGACTTGGCCGACCGGGACGGCTGCGATACCATCCGACTCCCCAACGGACTCCCGCCAGGACGACGCGATGAACCGAGTGTTGTACCCAGGTACCTTCGACCCTATTACCAAGGGCCATGGCGATCTGGTCGAACGCGCCTCGCGCCTGTTCGATCACGTGATCATTGCGGTCGCCGCCAGCCCCAAGAAGAACCCTTTGTTCCCGCTGGAACAGAGGGTAGAACTGGCTCGTGAGGTCACCAAACACCTGCCGAACGTGGAAGTGGTCGGTTTCGCGACGCTGTTGGCGCATTTCGCCAAAGAGCAGAACGCCAACGTGTTCCTGCGTGGTTTGCGGGCGGTCTCGGACTTCGAATACGAGTTCCAGCTGGCCAACATGAATCGCCAGTTGGCGCCGGATGTGGAGAGCCTGTTTCTCACCCCCTCCGAGCGTTATTCGTTCATTTCTTCGACACTGGTGCGAGAAATTGCCGCGCTGGGCGGCGATATCAGCAAGTTTGTGCACCCGGCCGTGGCCGACGCCCTGACCCTGCGCTTCAAGAAGTAACGACCGTTCAAACGGCGCCCGCGTGCACTGCGGGCGCCAATGCGGCACAATTGCGCGCATTGATTTATAGCGCCCGGGCCTGCCGCCCCGGCTGGAGTTAGCATGTCCCTGACCATCACCGACGATTGCATCAACAGCGACGTCTGCGAACCCGAGGGCCCGAACGCCGCCATTTCCCAAGGCGAAGAGATCTACGTGATCGACCCGAACCTGTGCACCCAGTGCGTCGGCCATTACGACGAACCGCAGTGCCAGCAGGTCTGCCCGGTGGATTGCATTCCGCTGGACGAAGCGCATCCGGAGACTGAAGAGCAGTTGATGGAGAAGTACAACAAGATTACCGGCAAGGCCTGACCTGTCAGTTTTGTCGTGCTCTCCCGGGCCTCTTCGCGAGCAAGCTCGCTCCCACAGTTGAAATGCATTCCAACGTGGGAGCGAGCTTGCTCGCGAAGAGGCCACCAGCCACATAGAAAATCCTGATCATTCGCGCTGCTCAAACCCCTCCCCGATACACCCCAGACACCGCACAAACGCCGCCCTCGCCGGATCAACCACCAACGCCTGACCCGCATCGCCAATCCCGCCACCCAGTGCGGTAAACGGCAACGAAACCACAAACGCCCCCGCACCGATCACCGTCGCCACCACCAGTAAAGGTCGGGCGATCAGCAAGTCGCCAAGCATGGCGTAGGCCGGTGGGTTCTGGATGGTGTAACGCGGATCACCGCTGCCGGTTTCCGTGGCCTGGACAGCCAGGCTGGAACACAGCAACAGTGCGGCACAGACGACTTGCGAGGATTTCATGGCACGATCCTTCGGGCTGAACAGTGAGACAACTCACTATAGACCGTAGGATGTTTTTGAACGGGTTGCCTCAGCTCTGACAGCGCGGGCAGAAAACACTGGCGCGCTGGCCAAGCTTCACCTCGCGCAGGCCGGTGCCGCAGACCTTGCAGTGCTCGCCACCACGGCCATAGACAAACAGTTCCTGCTGGAAATACCCCGGTTGTCCGTCGCCGCCGATGAAATCACGCAACGTGGTGCCGCCACGCTCGATGGCGGCTGCAAGGATGCGTTTGATCTCGATCGCCAGTTTCAGATAACGACCCCGGGAAATGCCCCCGGCCTCGCGACGCGGATCAATCCCGGCGGCGAACAGCGCTTCGGTCGCATAAATATTGCCAACCCCGACCACCACTGCGTTGTCCATGATGAACGGCTTGACCGCCACCGAGCGTCCGCGAGAAAGCTGAAACAACCGTTCACCATCGAACAGATCGGTCAACGGCTCCGGCCCGAGACGAATCAGCAATTCGTGATTGAGTGGGTCGGTACTCCACAGCATCGCGCCGAAACGCCGTGGATCGGTGTAGCGCAGGGCCAAACCGGATTCCAGCTCGATATCGACATGCTCATGCTTGAGCGCGGGCAACCCGACTTCGACCAGACGTAAATTGCCCGACATGCCCAAATGGCTGATCAACGTGCCGACCTCGGCATTGATCAACAGATACTTGGCCCGCCGTTCCACCAGCACGATGCGCTGGCCCGACAGGCGCACATCAAGGTCTTCAGGGATCGGCCAGCGCAGGCGGCGGTCGCGCACGATCACCCGGCTGACACGCTGGCCCTCCAGATGCGGAGCAATGCCCCGGCGGGTGGTTTCGACTTCCGGCAATTCAGGCATGGCGTACTCGAATCAATGCGCGCCGAGGTCGCGGATCGTTTGTTTGAGGGTTTCGAAGTCGTATTCCGACAGACCGACGTAATCAAGCACCAGCGGGCCGACCGCGATCCATTCGAAATCTTCGGTCTGATTGCCCAACACCCGATAGGACGCGCAAATGTGCTCGGCCATTTTAAGGATCGCCAATAGGTTCTTCAGTTGGCTGTTGCGCGACGACTCGTCGCTGAAAATCGCCAGCGCATTGTGGTGGTTGGCAATCGCCGCACTGACGTGCTCCGGCAGGCGCCAGGACTTGGCGGTGTAGTAGCCGACCACGGCGTGGTTGGTGTTGAACTCGCTGTTTTCGGTGTCCACTACCCGGCATTCGGCGCTGGCATGGGCGTAGGCCTTTTCCAGAACAGACATGTAATTGGGGAAGCGCTGCAGCATCAACGGCACGCCGCAATCGTGGAACAGGCCCAATGCGTAGGCTTCGTCGCCGGCCTGAGTGCCAATGCGTTTGGCCAGTGTCAGACACGTCATCGCCACATCCTGGGCGGTGTCCCAGAAACGGTTGAGCGTGACGATGGTGTCGTCGTTCATCTCGCCCTTGATCGACTGCGCATTGATCAGGTTGATGATCGAACGACTGCCCAACAGGTTCACCGCGCGTTGGATCGAGGTGATCTTGTTGCTCAAGCCGTAATACGGCGAGTTGACGATTTTCAGCAAAGCGCCGGACAGGCCCGGATCCTGGGCGATCAGCTTGGCGATCACCTCCAGGTCCGGGTCAGGCATGTACTGCTCCATTTGCAGATCCACCATGATCTGCGGCTGCGCGGGCACGCTGATGCCTTGCAGGGATTGTTGAATCTGTTCGGCGGTCAGCTCTTGGGACATAAGTACACACTCTGGGACAGGCGGCGATTCTAACCTCTAAAAACCGCAGGACGACACACCAGTGGGCAATTGTCAGGAACTTTCATTCAAGCGCCGGCTTCGGACTCTGTAATGCCCAACGGATCATTTCGGTCCCAAGGGGCGGCAAATTCCCACAGACTCAGGAGCTTATCGATGGCTACTCAACTCAACGGCAAGCGCGTCGCTTTTTTGGTAACCGATGGTTTCGAACAGGTTGAATTGACAGGCCCCAAGCAAGCGCTGGAACAGGCTGGCGCTCAGGTCGATATTCTCTCGGCCGAGGAAGGCAAGGTCACCGGCTGGAACCATGACAAACCGGCGGATGACTTCAAGGTCGACCAGACCTTCCAGGCCGCCAGCAGCGAACAATATGACGCGATCGTGTTGCCCGGCGGCGTACAGAATTCCGACACCATCCGCATCGACCAGGATGCCCAGCACCTGGTCAAGACAGGCACCTCCGCCGGCAAACCGATCGCGGTGATTTGCCATGGCAGTTGGCTGCTGATCTCGGCGGGGCTGGTCAATGGCAAAACCATGACCAGTTATAAAACGCTCAAGGATGACTTGGTAAATGCAGGTGCCAACTGGGTCGATCAGGAAGTGGTCAGAGATGGCCACTTGATCAGCAGCCGTCAGCCGGACGATATTCCGGCGTTCAGTCGTGAGTTGATCAGCGCCCTGTCCGCCTGATCCAAATCCACCATGAACCATTGTGGCGAGGGGATTCATCCCCGTTCGGCTGCGCAGCAGTCGCAAAACCAGACAACACGGTCCCCCTGAACACCTTGCTGACTGATTTGGGACGGCTACGCCGTCCAACGGGGATAAATACCCTCGCCACAGGACTTCTCTCCTTCAGCCATATGTCCATTCGCGGGCCAATCACAAGACTCAACACGCTATACTCCCGCTCTTTTTTCCGGAGCGACGTCATGTCCCTGCCTAGCCTGCGCCTCAAAGCCAATGCCGACCGTCGCCTGCGCAACGGCCACTTGTGGGTCTACAGCAACGAAATCGATGTGGCGGCCACGCCACTGCACGGCTTCAAAGCCGGCGATCAGGCGATCCTCGAAGCTGCCGGCGGCAAGCCGCTGGGCATCGTGGCGATGAGCCCGAATAACCTGATCTGCGCCCGTCTGGTGTCCCGCGACATCAAGGTGCAACTGGACAAATCCCTGCTGGTGCATCGCCTGAATGTTGCGTTGTCGCTGCGCGATCGCCTGTTCGACAAGCCGTTCTATCGTCTGGTGTACGGTGATTCCGACCTGCTGCCGGGTCTGGTGGTCGACCGTTTCGGCGACATCCTCGTGGTCCAGATCGCCTCGGCGACCATGGAAGCGCATAAAGATGACGTGATCGCTGCACTCACCCAAGTGCTCAAGCCAAGCGGCATTCTGTTCAAGAACGACTCCGCTGCGCGTGACGCCGAAGGCCTCAACCGCTACGTCGAAACCGTATTCGGTCTGGTACCGGAATGGGTCGCACTGGAAGAGAACGGCGTGAAGTTCGAAGCACCGGTCATTCAGGGTCAGAAAACCGGTTGGTTCTATGACCACCGCATGAACCGCGCACGCCTGGCGCCATACGCCAAAGGCAAGCGTGTACTCGACCTCTATAGCTACATCGGTGGCTGGGGCGTGCAGGCTGCCGCATTCGGCGCCAGCGAAGTGTTCTGCGTCGATGCCTCGGCTTTCGCCCTCGACGGTGTCGAGCGCAACGCTGCACTGAACGGCTTTGCCGAGAAGATGACCTGCATCGAAGGTGATGTCTTCGAAGCCTTGAAAGAGCTGAAGGCCAGTGAAGAACGCTTCGACGTGATCGTGGCCGACCCGCCAGCGTTCATCAAACGCAAGAAAGACATGAAAAACGGCGAAGGCGCCTACCGTCGCCTGAACGAGCAAGCCATGCGCCTGCTCAACAAGGACGGCATTCTGGTCAGCGCTTCGTGCTCGATGCACCTGCCGGAAGACGATCTGCAGAACATTCTGCTGACCAGCGCCCGCCACCTGGATCGCAATATCCAGATGCTGGAGCGCGGCGGTCAGGGCCCGGATCACCCGGTTCATCCGGCCATCGCCGAAACCCGCTACATCAAGAGCATCACCTGCCGCCTGCTGCCTAACAGCTGATTAATGCGGATGACGGGGAGCCACCAGGCTCCCCGTTTGCTTTACGTCTGAACCTGACAGCTCATCAACGACTATCACCTTTGTCATTACGACTTCCTACACTTGCGTCCGAATGACGTGCAGGACATTTCCTTACGTCTTTTAATTAGTGAAACTTACCCTACAAGCCTATCTTCTTCTAAAGATCGCTCCGACAATATTACTGGAATATTCCTACCTAATATCCACTTGCCAATATTCCATTACAAACTATTATGAAGTTGTCACCACGAGGTGACTTCAACTATCAACGAACAAGGAGTTCGCATCATGAAAAACATTTCTCTGGAAACAGACAAAATCGCAAACCTGGCTTTTCTGGTTGCGCCTAAAGCCCGTTAAGTAAGTCGGGACGCTGGGGAGTGCCGGCCCCTCGGCGTCCTTTCGACTTTATCCAGAGTGAATGACCCCTATGTATATCAATCCTTATTTATTTATATTGCCGCGCTCGCCCGGACAAATAGTCTGGAACTACAAAGATCACACTCAACATGAACTCGACCTCAATTATGCGTCACGCCTTACTCAACTAATAAACAACCCCGACTTATTTGACACACACAACATCATAGACACACAACTGTTAAACGCGGGGATTCTAACCGTTTCAAAAATAGACAATCCGCATTGGGGTTGGGATGAACTGTCGAAGATTTATCATATCGGCACGCAAAACATTCCCTGCGAATACACCCCACAGAATGTTCATGAGTGGTCCAGGCAATACCTGGCGCACTGCACCGAAGTCCTCGCCACCTCGGCGCCCGCAAAAAACCGCCCGCGATGCGAGGCAGCGCACCGCATCGAGTTGCCGGACCCGGGCGACTTGCGCGACGACAGTCTGATCAACGCGTTGCGCCAGCGAAAAACCTGCCGCTCCTATACCGGTGTGGCGATGACGCTGAATGACGTCAGCACCCTGCTTTACCTGACTCTCGGCTACCTGCGCGAGCGCGACACCGATGATGACAGCATCGCCGAAGAACTCGGCGCACGCCGCAGCAGTCCCTCCGGTGGTGGTCTGAACGCATGCGAAGGTTTTCTGCTGGTGCAGAACGTCGACGATATACCTCCCGGCATTTACGCCTACCACCCGGACGAACACGCCATCAGTCGAGTCAATCCATTGCCGAAATCGGTGCTGGGCCAGTTGCTCGGTGGTCAGCATTTTATCAATAACCTGCCGCTGGGTTTGTTCATCACGGCGCGATTCGATCGGCTCTGGTGGAAGTACGGGCACTCCCGCGCCTATCGCATGGCGTTCGTGGAAGCCGGTCATCTGTCGCAAACCTTTCAACTGGTTGCCACAGCACTTGGCCTCAACACATGGTTGACCGGCGCATTTGCCGACGAGCAAGTCGAAACACACCTCAAACTTGAGGGAAGCGCTGAGCAGCCCTTGTTCTTTGTGGGCTGCGGGAAAAGCGACGGACAAGCAATGTGCCAGGAAATGCGCGACCTGTTATGCGAGGTCCAGGCATGACTCTACTTACTGCCAATCCGAGCGAAGCCCCGACGTCCTGGGCGCTCAAATTCACCCTGGGGGACTGGGACAGCCGAGCCTCGGTGCGTACCAGTACTCACGACTATCAGTTGCCGGACGATGTGCAGCAACAACTCGAAAGCCATTACTGGTTTCCACCGGCCTTCCTGCCCTACCTGGCGCATCCTGCCATTCAAGCGGCGGGACGGGAGGTGCTGCATCGGCTGACGGCCAATCATCTGGTGCACTTTCTCGACTACACCACCCTGCTCGAACACCGGATCGTCAATCGCGCGGTAGAAGTCATCGTTCACCGGGAACTGCCGGTTCATGTGCCTCAAACGATGAAGCACGCCGCGCTCCAGCTCTATACCGACGAGGGCTATCACGCGTTGTTTTCCGATCGTCTCGCCGATCAGATTGCCGGGATCTACGGGATCATCGGGCGTGCGGCGATACCAAAACGGATTACACGCATGAACGCACTGATCGCCCACACTTCGGAGCAGAACCGCCCACTGGCATGGTTTCTCCTCGGCTTCGTCTCGGAAACCATCATTGCCCGGGAGCTGCTGGACGTCTGCCGCAACAGCCTGGTGTCCAGCGTGAACGACATGCTGCGCGATCATCTGGCCGACGAAGCCCGCCACAGTCGCTACTTCGCCGAAGTATTCCATTATCTATGGCTGGCGTTGAATAACCGCCAGCGAACCTTTGCCTCCAGAGCGCTGCTGGAGATCATCGGGATGTTCTTCGAGGCCGACGAGCGCTGGCTGCAACAAAGCCTGCGTGAAGCAGGTATCGCCGACAGTGCCGTGACCGACATCATCACCAGCGTGACGGCCCCGCAAGCCAGTCGACTGCGCGCACGCTCAGGTGCCACCGCCACATTGGACGCCCTGACAAAAGCCGGTTTTTTTGCATGGCCCACCAACCAGCAACGCTTCGCCAAGGCAGGTTTGATCGATGGATAACGGACAATCAGTGGCAACCGCCAAGCGACGCCGTGACGCGGTCAGCCTTTTATTGGCAATGGTGCTGCTTGGCGTGTTTCCTCTGGATGTTCTGCTGCCTTCATTTCCCGCACTGGCTGCGCACTTTCGCAACACACCGACAGACATTGCGCTGTCGATCAGCCTGTTCGCCGTGGGAATCGCGTTTGCCCAGGTGCTGATCGGGCCACTGTCCGACGTGATCGGGCGCAAGGGCTTGCTACTGGCGGGCATGATCGTATCGATACTCGGCGCTCTTGGTTGCGTGATGACCAGCGATTACACACTGTTCCTGATATTTCGGGTGGTGCAGGCAGTGGGGTGCGGTTGTTTCGTGCTGTCCCAGGCGCTGGTGCAGGACCTCTTCGAAGGTGAAGAGCGCGATCGCCTGCGCATCCTCATGGTCACAGCGAGCGGGATTTTCATTTCGGTGTCACCGCTGGCCGGTACCTTTTTGCAAGCCTCACTCGGCTGGCGCGGCAGTTTCTGGGTATTCAGTGCGTTAGCGACGGTGGTGTTCATCAAAGCCTGGTTGCTTCTGGACAACAGTCCTCCGGCCAGCAGCGGCGAACGCCTTGGTTTCATTCAGTCCTACCGAAGGGTGCTGGGGAGTTTCGAGTTCGTCAGTTACTGGCTGATATCAGCGTTTGCCTTCGCCTGCCACTTCTCGTTCATCGTTATTTCGCCGCTGATCTTCATGGATCAATTGCAACTCGCGCCGTATGACTTTTCGCTGATTCTGCTGATTTACGGTGCAGCCTATGTTGCCGGCGGCATCATCGCCTCAGTGCTGAACCGACGCATCACACCCGGTCGGCAAATCATTATGGGGCTGAGTCTGATCCTGCTGTCGGGGCTGCTGACGCTGTATCTGGCGGCCAATCATGCGTTGACCCCGATTGCGGTGCTAATCCCGATGCTGATTTGTACCGCTGGCACTACCATCTCCCGGCCGGCCGCTACCTCTCGGGCGATGGCTTTGTTTCCCGATAACGCCGGCACCTCGGCCTCGGCCGGCAGCACCATGATCTTCATTTGCGGCGGACTGATCAGCGCGCTGATTAGCCTCAGTCCTGCCAATCTGCAATCCACCCTGGGTTATAGCTTTGTGCTGCTCAGTTGCGTGGCGCTGGCATTGAACAGTGGCATCAGCCGTCGAGCAAGAAACCTTCAGACCAACGCGATCGTGCAGCCGAGTAGCGATTAATCCTGCCGGTCGTCATGCTGCAAGCACCGTCGGCACTGGAACAACACTTTGCGCCATTCCCTCCAGACGCCAGCGGTGTAGAATCGCTTCATTCATCGCCATTCATCCCCCGGCGGGTTTATGAGCTCAGGCTGAGGCAAGCGGCGATCCCGCAAAGTCATCGGCAACTTCCGGACACACGGCCATTTCTGAGTGTTCCAGACGTCAATAGAAGCTCACTCCCTTTTGATACCTGACTAGCCGCCCGGAGTGCTCCATGCCTGATTACCGTTCGAAAACATCCACCCACGGCCGCAACATGGCCGGCGCCCGCGCACTGTGGCGCGCCACCGGGATGAAAGATGACGACTTCAAAAAGCCGATCATCGCCATTGCCAACTCGTTCACCCAGTTCGTACCGGGCCATGTGCACCTCAAGGATCTGGGCCAACTGGTCGCCCGTGAAATCGAACGAGCCGGTGGTGTGGCCAAGGAATTCAACACCATCGCCGTGGATGACGGCATCGCCATGGGCCACGACGGCATGCTCTATTCGCTGCCGAGCCGCGAGATCATCGCCGACTCCGTCGAGTACATGGTCAACGCCCACTGCGCCGACGCCATCGTCTGCATCTCCAACTGCGACAAGATCACCCCGGGCATGTTGATGGCGGCTTTGCGCCTGAACATTCCGGTGATCTTCGTTTCCGGTGGCCCGATGGAAGCCGGCAAGACCAAACTCGCGTCCCACGGCCTCGACCTCGTCGATGCCATGGTGATCGCCGCCGACTCCAGCGCTTCTGACGAGAAAGTCGCTGAGTACGAGCGCAGCGCCTGCCCTACCTGCGGTTCGTGCTCCGGCATGTTCACCGCCAACTCGATGAACTGCCTGACCGAAGCCCTCGGCCTGGCACTGCCGGGCAACGGTTCGACCCTCGCGACCCACAGCGACCGCGAACAACTGTTCCTGCAGGCCGGCCGCACCATCGTCGAGCTGTGCAAGCGCTACTACACCGAGAACGACGAGTCGGTATTGCCGCGCAACATCGCCAACTTCAAGGCATTCGAGAACGCGATGATGCTCGACATCGCCATGGGCGGTTCGACCAACACCATCCTGCATTTGCTGGCTGCCGCCCAGGAAGCCGAAATCGATTTCGACCTGCGTGACATTGATCGCCTGTCGCGTATCGTGCCGCAACTGTGCAAGGTCGCGCCGAACATCCAGAAGTACCACATGGAAGACGTGCACCGTGCCGGCGGCATCTTCAGCATCCTCGGTTCACTGGCCCGTGGCGGCCTGCTGCACACCGACCTGCCGACCGTGCACAGCCGCAGCATGGAAGAAGCCATCGCCAAGTGGGACATCACCCAAACTGACGATGAAGCCGTGCATCACTTCTTCAAGGCCGGACCTGGCGGCATCCCGACCCAGACGGCTTTCAGCCAGTCGACACGTTGGGAAACCCTCGATGACGACCGTGAAAACGGCTGCATCCGCAGTTTCGAGCACGCCTATTCGAAAGAAGGTGGCCTGGCCGTGCTATACGGCAACATCGCCCTCGATGGCTGCGTGGTGAAAACTGCCGGCGTCGACGAGTCGATCCACGTCTTCGAAGGCAACGCGAAGATCTTCGAAAGCCAGGACAGCGCCGTACGCGGCATCCTCGCCGACGAAGTGAAAGAAGGCGACATCGTCATCATTCGCTACGAAGGCCCAAAGGGCGGCCCGGGCATGCAGGAAATGCTCTACCCGACCTCGTACCTGAAATCCAAAGGTCTGGGCAAAGCTTGCGCCCTGCTCACCGACGGCCGTTTCTCCGGCGGCACCTCGGGCCTGTCCATCGGCCACGCTTCGCCAGAAGCAGCAGCCGGCGGTGCGATCGGTCTGGTGCAGGATGGCGACAAGGTGCTGATCGACATTCCGAACCGCTCGATCAACCTGTTGATCAGCGACGAAGAACTCGCCGCACGCCGGGTCGAGCAGGACAAGAAAGGCTGGAAACCAGTGGAAATCCGCCCACGCAAAGTCACTACAGCGCTGAAGGCCTATGCCCTGCTGGCGACCAGTGCCGACAAAGGTGCTGTGCGTGACAAAGCGATGCTCGACGCCTTGTAAGCGTCAACCGCAGAAACAAAAATGCCCCGCCAAAGTGCGGGGCATTTTTTTGCCTGGCGAAAACTACCAGACCCTGGAGATTAAACTGTGGGAGCGAGCTTGCTCGCGAAAGCGGTATGTCAGAAACAAATAGGGTGACTGACACGGCGCATTCGCGAGCAAGCTCGCTCCCACATTGGATCAGTGTGGGGTTACTGAATTTCCTCAGGCTTGACGATCACCCAGTTCTTGTCCGCCGTCACCGGCAAACCTTCCTTGGCCTGCGCCGCAGCATGCTTGGCCATCATGCCGTTGATTTGCGTCATGTACTTGTCCTTGCGGTTGATCCACAAGTGAATGCCGCCCTTGGCCACGTCAACATCGTGGAACAGCATGTAACCGTCGCTGGTTGGCGTATCGCCGCCGACCAATACCGGTTTTTTCCACTCATCGATGTAGGTCAGGATCGCCGCGTGCTTGCCGGCCATCCAGGTCGCCGGCGTCCACAGGTACGGAGTCAGCTCCAGGCCAAGGTTGGCCTTCTCGTCATATTTGCCCGCAGTGATCTGCTTGCGTGCAGTGGTCAGCTCGTTGGTCTCGCGGTTCTTCAGCAGCAGACTCACGCCGATGACATTTTGCGGTTTGACGTTGTAGCCGTACTTCGGATCCGCCGCGACCATGCGCACCAACTCTTCAGAGGCGGCGGTCATCACGTAGACCTCGATGCCGTTCTCCATCAGCTTGTTGTACAGCTCTTGCTGGCCGGTAAAGATCTTCGGCGGATTGACGTCGAGTTTCTTGACCACATCGCCTTCGTAATACGTGGCCGGAATCGGTTTGCCCGAGGCCATCAGTTCATCGACGTAGCCTTTGAGTTCCTTGAGGGTGAAGCCGGAGAACACCTGCGCCACCCACGGGTAGCAAACCATGTCGTCAACTTCGCAAAGACGATAGTAGTAACTGAACAGGCTTTCCTTGTGGTCGGCGGTGTCCTTGAACGGCATCAGTTTCAGGGAGGGGTCGAGTTTGTCGCGGGTGATCAGGCCCTTGTTCTCCATGAACGGCAACAAGGACTCTTCGAGGTCGTAGCGGTAACTGGTGTTGTCCATGTCGAACACCGCGTAGTTACCCTTGTTGGCGTTGGCCGCGATCATCGCGTCCAGCGCCTTGGCCTGATCGGCTGGCCAGTGTTTCAGGTCGGTGGCGAAGGCCTGACCGGCCAGCCCCAACCCCACAGTCAGTGCAACCGCCAGAAATTTCGGTGCGAACTTCATTGGCATTTCTCCCTTGAAAGACCCAGATTCAAAGAGATCGACGCTAACAAATACGTGTGACAGTCCTCATCTGTCAGCGACCGCCGCCGCCCCTATTTGCGCCAGATGCATTGCCGGGAGCGACACAGGCTTATTCCAAAAACGACGATCACCATACGTTTTCGGTATTAAATCATTATTTTTCAAGCTGTTACGCTTGCCGGTTCGCAGCAGCCCCGGAAGGCTGTTGGCATAGTCTTCTCTGGAGTTCTCATGAATCTACCGTTGATTCTCAACCTGCTGGTGTTCCTCGCCCTGCTCTTCGGTCTGGCGCAAACCCGCCACACCTCGTGGAGTCTGGCGAAAAAAGTCCTGCTCGCGCTGTTGCTCGGCGTAGCCTTCGGCGTCGCGCTGCACACGATTTACGGTGCCGGCAACCCGGTACTGAAAGCTTCGATCGGCTGGTTCGATCTGGTCGGCAACGGCTACGTGCAGTTGCTGCAAATGATCGTCATCCCGCTGGTGTTCGCCTCGATCCTCAGCGCCGTGGCCCGCCTGCACAACGCATCATCGTTGGGCAAGATCAGCTTCCTGACCATCGGCACGCTGCTGTTCACCACCGCCATTGCGGCGCTGATCGGCATCGGCCTGACCAACCTGTTCGGCCTCACCGCTGAAGGCCTGGTCGCCGGCACGCAGGAAATGGCCCGTCTGCAAACCATTCAGACTGACTACGCCGGCAAGGTTGCCGACCTGAATGTGCCGCAACTGCTGCTGTCGTTCATCCCGCAAAACCCGTTCGCCGATCTGGCCCGGGCCAAGCCGACCTCGATCATCAGCGTGGTGATTTTCGCGGCGTTCCTGGGGGTTGCCGCGCTGCAACTGCTCAAGGATGACGTCGAAAAAGGTCAGAAAGTGATCAACGCCATCGATACCCTGCAAGCCTGGGTGATGCGTCTGGTGCGTCTGGTGATGAAGCTGACTCCATACGGCGTGCTGGCGCTGATGACCAAAGTGGTCGCCGGTTCCAACCTGCAAGACATCATCAAGCTCGGCAGTTTCGTGGTGGTGTCGTACCTCGGGCTGGGCCTGATGTTCGTCGTGCACGGCCTGCTGGTATCGGCCGCCGGGATCAACCCCCTGCGTTTCTTCCGCAAGATCTGGCCGGTGCTGACGTTCGCGTTCACCAGCCGTTCCAGTGCCGCGAGCATTCCGCTGAGCATTGAAGCGCAGACCCGTCGTCTGGGTATTCCGCAGTCTGTGGCGAGCTTCGCAGCATCGTTCGGTGCGACCATCGGCCAGAACGGCTGCGCAGGTCTGTACCCGGCAATGTTGGCGGTGATGGTTGCGCCGACTGTCGGCATCAACCCGCTGGATCCGCTGTGGATCGCGACCCTGGTGGCGATCGTGACCCTGAGTTCGGCCGGTGTGGCGGGCGTAGGTGGCGGCGCGACGTTTGCAGCGCTGATCGTGCTTCCGGCGATGGGCTTGCCAGTGTCTTTGGTCGCGTTGCTGATTTCGGTTGAGCCGCTGATCGACATGGGTCGTACGGCGTTGAACGTGAGTGGTTCGATCACGGCTGGCGCGATTACCAGCCAGGTGATGCAGCAGACCGATAAAGAACTGCTGAATGCCGATGAGCATGCGGAGCTTGCTCACGCTTAAATGATCTTGTGGCGAGGGGATTTATCCCCGTTGGGTTGCGAAGCGACCCCATTATTTTGGGGCTGCTACGCAACCCAACGGGGATAAATCCCCTCGCCACAGTTTTAGGCTTTTTCCCAGACTTCGAAGTTGTAGGCGGGTTTGTCGCCCTCAGCCGGATTCGCCACGTTCGACACCAGTTTCCACTGGTTCAAATCAAACTCCGGAAACCACGCATCGCCTTCCGGGCTCAGCGCCACACGGGTCAGATACAAACGATCCGCCTGCGCCAGTCCTTGCGCATACAACTGCGCCCCGCCAATCAGCATCAGCTCATCGACGCCCTGCTCTTTCGCCCACTCTTCAGCGCGAACCACCGCAGCTTCCAGCGACGGATAAACCTCTGCACCTTCGAGCACCAGATCGGCCTGACGGCTGACCACGATGTTCAAGCGCCCCGGCAGTGGACGACCGAGCGAGTCCCAGGTCTTGCGGCCCATGATGATCGGCTTGCCGAGCGTGGTGGCCTTGAAGTATTTGAAGTCGCCCGGCAGGTGCCAGGGCATGCTGTTGTCGACGCCGATCACACGGTTTTCACCGAGGGCCGCGATCAGGCTGAGGGGGAGTGATTTAGTCATGCCAGCGAGGATACCAGAGCCTCGCTTACCCCGATAAGCGCCACAGCGGTTATGCTCTCGACTCAATTGAGCGACGGAATGGCGCGTGACTGAACTGACTCCTCTGCAAAACCTCTGGCTGACCGAAACCGTGCGCCTGCGCGAAGAACACGCGGGCAGCCTGGATGATCTGGAAGCCAATCGCCTGGCCCGCGCGGCCGGTGGTGATCTGCCGAACCGCATTCAACACCGCGCGTTGTGGCTGGCCGAGCGTGACGGACTGACCGCAGCCCTCAAACACTGGCTGCAAGGCGCGCGTCTGGCGTTGGTGGTGATGGTGCTGCTGGCCTGCGTCACCGGGGCCGGCATGGCATTTTCCACGTTGGGCGACGGCACGCGACCGGTGAATATTTTCTGGGCGCTGGGCACGTTGCTCGGGGTGAATCTGATTCTGCTGCTGAGTTGGGGGCTGGGCTTGCTGTTCGCCGGTGAACACAGTGCCGCACTCGGCCGGCTCTGGTTGTGGCTTAGCGAAAAATTTGCCCGGGATGCCAAAGCCGCGCAGTTACCGCCCGCCCTGCTGGTGTTGCTACAACGGCACAAACTCAACCGCTGGGCGCTCGGCGCGCTGGTCAATGGCCTGTGGCTGGTAATCATGCTCAGCGCCCTGACCATGCTGGTGCTGCTGATGGCCGCCAAGCGCTATGACTTCATTTGGGAAAGCACGCTGTTTGGCGCCGATTTCTTCGTTGCCCTGACAGATGCATTGACGGTCATACCCCATGCCTTGGGCTGGAGCGCGCCGAGCGTCGACATGATTCGCGTGACGCTGGATACCGATTACAACCGCGTTCTGGTTCGCCAGATGTGGGCGATATGGCTGGTCGGCGCGGTGCTGATCTACGGCGTCTTGCCGCGTCTGATACTGATGTTGTTCTGCCGCTGGCGCTGGAAACGCGGTCGCGACCGCTTGCGCCTGGACCTGAACCTGCCCGGCTACGCGCAATTGCGCGAACGCCTGATGCCGAGCAGTGAACGCCTCGGCGTCAACGACCCGGAGCCGGCGCAAATGCATCGCGTCGAAAGCGGCGTCAGCGAAGGCGCCAGCGAAGGTGCGTTGCTGGTGGCGATCGAACTCGACGAGCAACGCCCATGGCCGCCCGCGCTGCCGAAAAAAGTCAGCAACGCCGGCATTCTCGACAGCCGCGAGTCGCGGCACAAACTCCTCGAACAACTCAGCCGTTTCCCCCCAGCGCGGCTGGCCATCGCCTGCGATCCCCAGCGCTCGCCGGATCGCGGCAGCCTCGCGCTGATCGCCGAATTGGCGCGCAGCGCTGGCGAAACTCGCGTCTGGCTACTGCAACCGCCGCCCGGTGCAGCACTGGATGCCGAACGCCTCGGCGACTGGCACCTCGCGCTGCAACAGCTTGAGCTGAAGTTTGCCGATAGCGCGCCGCTGAACTGGCTGGAGACCGGACATGACTGACGCCCGCAAAGCCCCGCTGAAACTGGCAGTGGTTGGCCACACCAACGTCGGCAAGACGTCGCTGTTGCGCACGCTGACCCGCGATGTCGGCTTCGGCGAAGTCTCCCATCGACCGAGCACCACGCGGCATGTCGAAGGCGCGCGATTGTCGGTCGATGGCGAGCCGTTGCTCGACCTCTACGACACGCCGGGGCTGGAAGACGCCATCGCCCTGCTGGATTTTCTCGAACGCGTGGAGCGCCCCGGCGAACGCCTGGATGGCCCGGCGCGGCTGGCGCGGTTTCTCGACGGCAGTGAGGCGCGCCAGCGCTTCGAGCAGGAAGCCAAAGTCCTGCGGCAACTGCTCGCCTCGGACGCCGGTTTGTATGTGATCGACGCCCGTGAACCGGTGCTGGCCAAATATCGCGACGAACTGGAAGTGCTCGCCAGTTGCGGCAAGCCGCTGCTGCCGGTACTGAATTTCGTCAGCAGCGCCAACCATCGCGAGCCGGATTGGCGCGAGGCGTTGGCGCGCCTCGGCCTGCATGCGCTGGTGCGTTTCGACAGCGTCGCGCCGCCGGAGGATGGCGAGCGGCGGCTGTATGAAAGCCTGGCGCTACTGCTGGAAAATGCGCGGCCACAACTGGAGCGGTTGATCGCCGATCAACAGGCTCAGCGTCTCGCACGCCAGCAAAGCGCTGCACGGCTGATCGCAGAATTGCTGATCGACTGCGCCGCGTGCCGGCGCAGTGTGGTCAGCGAGGCCGAGCAGGAACAGCAAGCCATCAGCGAACTGCGCAAGGCTGTGCGTCAACGCGAACAGAAGTGCGTCGAGGCGCTGCTCAAGCTGTACGCGTTTCGCCCACAAGATGCAGCGGCCAGCGATTTGCCGTTGCTCGACGGGCGCTGGGGCGATGACCTGTTCAATCCCGAGACGTTGAAGCAGCTCGGTGTGCGGGTTGGCAGCGGTATCGCTGCCGGTGCGGCGGCCGGGGCTGGGGTGGATTTGCTGGTCGGCGGGATTACCCTCGGCGCTGCGGCATTGGCTGGAGCGATTGCGGGCGGGGCGCTGCAAACGGCGCGCAGTTATGGCAGTCGCTTGCTCGGCAAGATCAAAGGGCAACGGGAATTGACGGTGGATGATGGCGTGTTGCGGCTGTTGGCATTGCGTCAGCGCCAGTTGTTGTTGGCGCTTGATCAGCGTGGGCATGCGGCGATGGACGCTGTTCAAGTGGCTACGCCGCAGGACAAAACCTGGCGTGAGGGCAAGTTGCCCGAGGCGTTGAGCAAGGCGCGGGCGCATCCGCAGTGGTCATCGCTCAATCCGCAGGCGAAGTTGAACCAGGCTGAGCGGCAGGAGCAGATTGAGGGGTTGGTTGGGAAGGTGCTTGAGCTTTAGATCGCTGCCCCCTCCCCTCGCATGCGCAACTCGACAGTTCACATCAAAAGGTCTGTGCGATCACTTCCATTGAAACTTCAGGAAGGTTTCAGCAAGTGTCGCTACCAGCCGATCATCCACCGCATCGATGACGCCATCCTGGTTGATATCGTGGTGGATGTTCCATTCAAGTTTGCTGTCATTGTCCAGGTCATATGCGGCGTGCCATGAAGCAAGCGTACGCTGCTCCATCGGCGTGCCTTCGTAGAGGTGCAGCCGAACGGTGTCCGGCGTACCGTCAGCGTAAAAGTCTTGGGCGTAAACCTTCATGTAACGCTGCCCTGTTGCGCCAGGATTGAACCAGTTGAGCTGCACAAAGGCGTTGGCGAATGACTTGAGCAAACGCTCATCCTTGATGTTTTCCTTGCCATCATTGTTGACATCACCCGCCTGGAAATCGACTTTGCCATCGGCAGTGATATCCAATGCATAGGCCCGGTGAATCAACGTGTCTTCGGCTCCGCTGTTTTCCTCGAAAAAATGCAGGAGCAGAGTGTCCGCCCGGTTATTCGCACTTCGGTCTTGAGCAGTTACTTTGAGATAACGCATGGGGTAAACCTTGAATGAAGAAAACCCTCACGTTAGATCAATGACTTCTTCAGCTCTGTCCGAGATATCGATGTCGCTTGTAAGACTGTTCAGCAAAACGTGAAGTCATTCGAAGCCTGGACTCGTCAGCACATCCAACGTGCCAACGAGAAACCGAAGACCCTTACGACCAGTTGAATTTGAGATAGAGCCCTGCCAAGCGCTGCACCAAACGGTCATCAATCTGGTCGATCCGACCGTCGCCATTTGCGTCGCCGTGAAAGCTGAAATCAAGTTTGCCGTCGTTGTCACGATCAAACGCAGCACTCCACGAGATCATGATGCCGTCTGATTCAAAACTGTCCTCACGACGCAAATGCACACGGACGATGTTGGGGGTGCCATCCCCTTGAAGATCCTCAGCGAGAATCTTCAGGTATTGCTTTCGCGTGGTCCCTCGGTTGAGCCAGTTCAGCTTGATAACGGTGTTGGCAAACGCTTGCAGCAGGCGTTGATCTAAAGCGTTCTCCATGCCGTCGCCGGTCACGTCGCCAAATTTGAAGTCGACCTTGCCGTCCGCATTGATGTCCAGGGCAAGCGCGCTGTTGATCAATTTGTCCTCGCGGGCATTTACCTCCTCGCGAAATTCGAGCAACACAGAGTCTGCCTTACCGTTGCCACAGCGATCCTGGGCGATAACTTTCAAATAGCGCATGAGCATTCCTTGCCTGAATAAGAGGCTCGAACCCTACCCCGCGAAGTCACTGCCCTCTGTCACCGCAAACCGCCGCGATTTGTAGGGGTTATCGCTATTGCTTGTGTGTAGTCTCCGTCTAATGCGAAGGAATTCCAGTGTCAGCCAACAGGACAGCTGCTTTTCGCTTCAATAACCGAAGATCCATCACCGGCACCGCCCTCTCCTTGGCCAACTCATCCCACTGGCGCATACGCAAACTCACCGCGCACAGCGGATCCCGCTCAAATACCTCAGCCTCGGCCTCGGTCATCACCCCGCCCTGATATTCCAGCGTGCGCCGACTCGCTTCACTCAACCGCTCAAAATACCCCGGCTCGCGCAACGTCAGATACCGCTTGGCTTGCACGTGATATTCCACCAGCCGCGCCATGCGTTCGCTGAATCCGGCCTCGCGCAAATAATCCGCCCCTAGCCGCTCATGGCTGACCACGCCATAACCGCCCATGTTCGGCGCGCCCTCGGCACACAAATGGCCGATGTCATGGAAGAACGCCGCCAGCACCACTTCGTCGTCGAAGCCTTCGGCCATGGCCAGCTCGGCTGCCTGGGACATGTGCTCAATCTGCGACACCGGTTCGCCGATGTAATCGCGGGTGCCAAAGCGTTCATACAGCTCGAACACTCGAGCAACCACTTGCCGGTGATCTGTCATCAATCCTCCTCCAACAACTGCGCCACATTGCGCTCGGCCATCGCCGGGCCAACGCTCATGCCGACGCCGGTGTGCATCAACGCCACACTCAAACCCGGTGCCGGACGCAGGAACGAAAACGGCCCCGGACCCCGAGAACCATAGACGCCCTGCCAACGCTCGACCACTTGCACCTTGCAGCTCAGGGTCTGTTCCGCCAGTTCAAGCATCCAGGTGTCGATTTGCTCGGCGTTGAACGGTGAAGCGTCGCTGCCGTAATGGTGCGAATCGCCGATGATCAACTCGCCATACGGCGTCGGGCTGATCAGCAGGTGGATGCCGTTTTCGTGCAGGTGCGGTTGCTCGCGCAAAATCTGCGCTTGCACCGCCACCGCTTCCGGCAGATCGGCGAAGGCGCCGTAATGCACGCAACTCAAACCGGTAAGCAAGGCGTGTTGTAGATTGAGGTCGATCTGCGGCCGGGCGCGGAGCATTTGCAGGCGACAGATTTGCGGGTCGAGCGCGGCAATCGGCTCGGCCAGCAACGTCTGATAATCGTGGCCGGAGCAGACGATGATCTGCTTGGCAGTGAACGTTCCGGCAGTGCTTTCCAGGCGTCCGGACTCGACATCGCGCACCAGCGTGGAGAAGTGAAATTCGACGCCGAGGTCGCGGTGCAGGTAATCGATCAGCGCCGGAATTGCTTCGCGCGAGTACAGCTGTTGATCGTCCATCCCGTGCAACGCGGCGCGGTGGTGGCTGAACTGGCCGTTGTACAGATCGCGCAATGCGGCACCGCGCAACAGGTCGACGTTGTAACCGTGCTCCACTGCGCGGCCGGCGCAGAAGGCTTCGAGCAGATGTTCTTCTGCTTCGCTGCGGGCGAACAGGTACGAGCCATTGCGTTTGATTTGCAGCCCGGCGAGTTGCGCCCAGTCGCCCCAGATGTCGCGGCTGGCCTTGGCCAAGTCGAGCATCTGGCCGGGCGGTTGGCCGGTGACCAGTGCTTGGCCGAAGTTGCGGACCGAAGCGCCGAGCGGTGTGGCGGTGCGTTCGAATACGCCGACTTTGAGGCCGCGCTTGGCGGCGGCGAAGGCGTGGGAGAGGCCGAGAATGCCGGCGCCGACAATGAGCAGGTCTTTGTAGTGTGTCATCTGGATGATGTCCTGAATGAAAGACCGCTTTCGCGAGCAAGCTCGCTCCCACAGGGGATTTTTTGGTGTCCACAGAATATGTGTTCACTGAAAATCCAATGTGGGAGTTGGCCTGCCAACCACCGCAGGAAATTGTGTTGTGAACACGATCCAATGTGGGAGCGAGCTTGCTCGCGAAGAGGCCCTATCAGTCGATAGAGATTTTACTTGGCAACCACTTTCTCGGACTTGCCGTCATAGCGCTTGCGCCACTCGGTCAGGATTTCGTCGCGATTCTTCGAGGCCCAGGCGAAGTCGTTCTTGATCAGTCGCTGCTCGTAGTCGGCCGGCAATTCGGTCTGTGGCTTGGCGATGCCCGGCTGCGCAAGAACGGCGAAGTTTTCTTTGTACAAGTCCATCGCTTCGGCGCTGGCGGAGAAGTCGGCGAGTTTCTTCGCGGCGTCTTCATGCGGGGTGCCTTTGATCACGGCAGTCGCTTCGATCTCCCAGCCCAGGCCTTCCTTCGGCAGGATGATGTCCAGCGGCGCGCCCTGACGCTTGAGCTGAACCGCCGGGTATTCAAAGGAAATGCCGATCGGGAATTCGCCGGCCGCGGCCAGTTTGCATGGCTTGGAACCGGAGTGAACGTACTGGCCGATGTTCTGGTGCAGACCGTCCATGTAGGCCCAGCCCTGTTTCTCGCCGAAGGTTTGCAGCCAGGCGCTGACGTCGAGGAAACCGGTGCCGGACGAGGCCGGGTTAGGCATGACGATCTTGCCTTTGTACTCAGGCTTGGTCAGATCCTGCCAGCTCACTGGCTTGGTCAGACCCTGCTTTTCGGCCTCAATCGTGTTGAAGCAAATGGTCGCGGCCCAGACGTCCATGCCGACCCAGGCTGGCGGGTTGGCGGCGTCGCGGTAGTTCGCGCCGATCTTGCCCAGATCCTTTGGCGCGTAGCTTTGCAACATACCTTGCTGATCAAGAATCGCCAGACTGGAAGCCGCCAGCCCCCACACAGCGTCAGCCTGCGGACGGGCCTTTTCGGCCAGCAGCTTGGCAGTGATGATCCCGGTGGAATCGCGCACCCACTTGATCTCGACGTCCGGGTTGGCTTTTTCGAAGGCTTCTTTGTAGGTCTTCAGCTGTTCGGCTTCGAGAGCGGTATACACCGTCAACTCGGTTTTTGCCGCGAAGGCATTCAGGCTGAAAGTAGCGAGCACAGCAGCGGCCAGGGCCATAGGCTTGAACATGATCGATTTCCTGTCGTTGAGTTGAAGGTGTGAATCAGTGACCGGGCGCCGTTTGCCGCCAGGCCTGGGAGCGGCGCAACAAGCCGCGCGAAGCCCACGCCAGCAGCAAGGACACGCCCGCCGAGGTGAACAGAATCAGGGTCGACATCGCCGCCGCGCCGCCCACGTTGCCGGCGTCATCCATGTTCAGCACCGCCACCGCCGCGAGGATGGTGTCGGGGCTGTAGAGGAAGATTGCGGCGGACACGGTGGTCATCGCCGAGACGAACAGGTAGCGCACGATGTCCAGCAGCGCCGGCAGGCAGATCGGCACGGTCACGCGAAGGTAATGCCGGTACAGCGGCGCCTTGAGCGACAGCGCGGCGGCTTCGAACTCGGCATCGAGTTGGCGCAGCGCGGTGGTCGCGGTCATTTGTGCGGTGGTCAGATAGTGCGCAATGGTGCAGACGATCAGCAGCGTCATCGTCCCGTACAGAACGTGCAGCGGGTTGCCGGTGAGGTTGAAGAAGAAGACGTAACCCAGGCCGAGAACCAGCCCCGGCACCGCCATCGGAATAAAACTGAGCATGCGCAACATCAGGTTGAGGCCGCGCTGCGTGCGGGTCTTTTCCATCAGATAAGCGCCGGTGAAGATCAGCACGCTGCCGATCAGCGCCGTGCCCAGCGCCATCTTCAAACTGTTGCTGTAGGCCAGCCAGCCACCGCCGGCTGTCTCGTTGAACTGGTAGTGATTGAGCGACAGCGACAGGTTGTACGGCCAGAACTTCACCAGCGATGAGAACACCGCCATGCCGAACACCAGCAGCAACGCGGCGCTGATCAACAAAACAATCGCCAGATAGCAGCTGTCGCGCAGCTTCGACGGTGCCGGCTTGAACACCTGAGCGCGACCGCTCATGGAGTCGCCGTGACGTCGACGCAGCCAGGCATCAACCCCGAAGCTGAACAGCGCCGGTACCAACAGCACCATGCCGATCAACGCGCCGCGACCGAATTGCTGCTGGCCGACCACCGCTTTATAAGCTTCCAGCGCCAGCACCTGATAGTCGCCACCGACCACCACCGGCACACCGAAATCGGTGATGGTCAGGGTGAACACCAGACAGAACGCGGCGAACACAGCCTGACGCGTCGCCGGCCAGGTAATGCTGCGAAAGGCCTTGGCCGGACTGGCGCCCATGCTCGACGCGGCATCGAACAAACGCGCATCGGCCAGCGACAATGCCGAGAGCAAAATCATCAGCGCATGGGGAAAGGTGTAGATCACCTCACCCAGCACAATCCCCCAGAACCCGTAGATGTTGTCCGAGAGCAACCCGCGCAACATGCCCTGGTTACCGAACAGATAGACCAGCGCAATGCCCGGCAGCATCGACGGAGCCATCAGCGGCAGCAGGGAAATCCCGCGCCAGATGCCCTTCGCCGGAATCAATGTGCGTTGCAGTGCGTAGGCAAACAGGTAAGCCAGCGGTACGACGATGGCCGCGACGCTGAGGGAAACTTTCAAACTGTTGCCGAGCAGCCAATGGAAATTCTCGCTGGTCACCAACTCTTTCGCCGCGACCCAACCACCGCCCTGCCCGGCCTCGCTGCTGAAACCACGCCAGAAGATCGCCAGCAACGGCAGCAACACCGCGACACCGAGCAATACCAGCAACAGGACTTTGCCGACGACGACAAAAATGCGGTCGCCGATCTCGGCTTTCGAGGACTGTCGCACCTGCTTGTGCGGTAGCGGCAGTGCGAGGTTGCTGTTCATCAGGCAAACACCTGCAGGCTGCGCGGCGGCAAGGCGACCATGATCTGCTGGGCGCCAAGGCGTGGCATGGCTTCCGGCGCCAGCTCGGCGAGCAATGCGTGGCCCGGCAGTTGATCGAGTTCGAAGCTCATGCGGCAGCGGTTGCCGAGGAAGGTGATCTCGCGGACTTTGGCCGGAAAGAGGTTTTCCTCATGCACCAGCGGATTGACGTTGATCGCTTCCGGGCGGCAGAACAAACGGCCCGACGCACGCTGGACGCTGCCGTCGCTCAGGCGCAGGTTCATCCCACCGACCTGGGCGTGGCTGTCGCTGCTGCGCTGGAATGGCAGCCAGTTGCCCTGACCGACAAACTCGGCCACGAACGGCGTGGCCGGCCGGTTGTAGATTTCCTGTGGGGTGGCGTATTGCTCGACGCGACCGTTGTTCATCACGGCGATGCGGTCGGCCATCAGCATGGCTTCGTCCTGATTGTGGGTGACCATCAGGGTGGTGATGCCGAGGTTGCGTTGCAGTTGGCGCAGTTCGGTACACAGATGCTCGCGGACCCGGGCATCGAGGGCCGACATCGGTTCATCAAGCAACAGCAACGACGGCGCAGGGGCCAAGGCGCGAGCGAGCGCAACGCGCTGTTGCTGACCGCCGGACAATTGGCCGGGGTACTTTTTCTCACTGCCGATGAGGCCGACCAGTTCCAGCATCTGACCGACGCGACGGCGCACTTCGTCGCGACCGCTGCCGGCGAGGCCGTAGGCAATGTTCGCCTCGACGGTCAGATTGGGGAACAGCGCGTAGGACTGGAACAGAATCCCGTAGTCGCGAGCTTGCGGGGCGAGGTGCGAGACGTCGCGGTCACCGAGGTACAGTTCGCCGCTATCCTGCTTCTCCAGCCCGGCGATGCAGCGCAGCAACGTGGTCTTGCCGCAACCCGAGGGGCCGAGCAGACACACCAGTTCACCGGCGGCGACGTCGAGGGAGACGTTATCCAGCGCGGTGAAAGCGCCGAAGCGCTTCTGTACGCTGCGCACTTTCATCGGCGCACCGGGGTTGGTCAGGGCAGTTGCGATTGCAGGATTCATGGACAGACCTCATCAAGCAGATGAGGCCAATCCTAGGGTTGTAATGCGTCCGTCATGTGGCAGTGAGGCAAAAACGGCCGATAGTGGTATTCAGGGATTTGGGTTGAGGGGTTGGATCTGTGGTGTCTGACCTGGCGCCATCGCTGGCAAGCCAGCTCCCACAGGTGTTTCTGTCATTTACACAATCTGAGTTCACTGAAAATCCCTGTGGGAGCTGCCTTGCCAGCGATGAGGCCGCCCCTGCCCACGCAAGGCTTCAGGCCGGGGACATTTCCTGCGCCAACCCGAGAAACGCCGCTGGCAGCCGCGCACTCTTGCGTTCCTTGAGGCAATACAGATATTCGGGAATCTGCGGCGCATTCTCGATGGTTAGCACGCGCAACTGCGGATCGTGCGGTACTTCTTGCCGGGCAATGATGCTGATGCCGATGTTGCGCAGCACCGCCTCGCGGATCGACTCACGGCTGCCAATCTCCAACAACGGCCCGAAACTCACGCAGGCAGAGGCCAGCAACTCTTCAGTCAGCCGCCGCGTGGTCGAGCCGGACTCACGCATCAGCAGGGTATGCCCGGCCAACGCAGTCAGCGCCACATGCTCATGCACCGCCAGCGGATGGTTACGATGCACCGCCAACACCAGTGGATCAGTGCCGAGCACCCGGCGAATCAGCCGCGCGTCGTCGAGTAACTGCGACGAGGCCGCGATATCCACGCGGTAATCCTCCAGCGCTTCGAGCACTTGCTGCGAGTTGCCGATTTCCACCGACACTTCCACCTGCGGCAGACGCTCGCGAAAGGTCTTCACCAGATCGAGGATGTAATACGGCGCGGTCGCCGCGATGCGCAGCGTGCCCTGCACCTGACCGCTGTTGCGCAAGAAGAACTCGATGTCCGCCTCTTGCTGCAACAGCGTCTTGACCATCGGCAGCAACCGCGCGCCCTCGTCGCTAACGCTCAAACGCCGACCGCCACGGTAGAACAGCTCCACCGAATACTGGCTTTCCAGATTGCGAATCTGTGTGGTCACGGTCGGTTGGCTGAGACCGAGCTTTTTCGCCGCCAGCGTGATGCTGCCCAAACGGGCCACCATGTAAAACGCCTTTAGCTCAGCACTCAGCACAACCATCCCTCATCGTTTATTTGCGCAGCAGGCGCAAACCGTTGAACACCACCAACAGGCTCACGCCCATGTCGGCGAACACCGCCATCCACATGGTGGCGAGCCCGGCGAAGGTTACCGCAAGAAAGATAGCCTTGATCACCAGCGCCAACGCAATGTTCTGTTTCAGGATGCTGGCGGTATTGCGCGACAAGCTGATGAATGCCGGGATCTTGCGCAGATCGTCGTCCATCAGGGCGACATCGGCCGTCTCGATCGCCGTGTCGGTGCCCGCAGCGGCCATTGCAAAACCGATCTCGGCGCGGGCCAGCGCCGGGGCGTCGTTGATGCCATCGCCGACCATGCCGACTCGATGGCCCTGCTTGTACAGGTCTTCGATGGCTTGCAGCTTGTCGGTCGGCAGCAAATCGCCGCGCGCTTCATCGATGCCAACCTGCGCTGCAATCGCTTTAGCGGTATGGACGTTGTCGCCAGTGAGCATCAAGGTTTTCACGCCCAGCGCATGCAACTGACGGATCGCCTCGCGGCTGGTCTCTTTGACGGTATCGGCCACGGCAAACAGCGCCAGCGGGCCGGACTTGTCGAGCAGCAGCACCACGGACTTGCCCTGTTTCTCCAGCACGAACAGCTTTTCTTCCAGTTGCGGCGAGCACAGGCCCAGTTCTTCAACGAGGCGATGATTGCCCAAGTGGTAAGTCTGGCCACTGATATCGCCTTTCACGCCCCGCCCAGCGAGCGCTTCGAAGTTGTCCACAGTCAGCGCGGCGAAGTTTTTATCCACAGCGGCTTTGGCGATGGCCAGCGACACCGGGTGATCGGAACGCCCGGCCAATGCGGCGGCAATCGCCGGCGCCGTGGCGTCGGCGGTCGGATCGAGGGACAGGTAATCGGTTTGCACCGGTTTGCCGTGGGTGATCGTCCCGGTTTTATCCAGCGCCAGATAGTCGAGCTTGAAACCGCCCTCCAGGTACACGCCGCCCTTGACCAGAATGCCTTTGCGCGCCGCTGCCGCGAGGCCGCTGACGATGGTCACCGGGGTGGAAATTACCAGTGCACATGGGCACGCGACGACCAGCAACACCAGCGCACGGTAAATCCAGTCGAACCACACGGCGCCCATGAACAACGGCGGAATGATCGCTACGGCCAGTGCGAAAATGAACACCACGGGGGTGTAAATTTTCGAGAACTGATCGACGAAACGCTGAGTCGGTGCGCGTGCGCCCTGCGCCTGTTCAACGGCGTGAATGATCCGCGCCAGGGTCGAGTTGTTGGCCGCAGCAGTCACTGCGTATTCCAGCGAACCTGCCTGGTTGATGGTGCCGGCAAAGACTTTGTCGCCGACGGTTTTCTCCACCGGCAGGCTCTCGCCAGTGATCGGCGCCTGATCGATGGTCGAACTGCCGCTGATGACCTCACCGTCCAGCGCAATACGCTCGCCCGGTTTAACCCGCACGCGGGCGCCGAGTTCGACGCTTTTCACTTCCTGTTCGAACCAGGTGCCGTCAGCCTGCTGCACGGTCGCCTGTTCAGGGGTCATCTGCATCAGGCCACTGATCGCGTTACGCGCACGATCCAGCGAGCGGGCCTCAATCAACTCGGCCACGGTGAACAGGAACATCACCATCGCCGCTTCCGGCCACTGGCCGATGAGGATCGCGCCGGTAACGGCAATGCTCATCAGCGCATTGATGTTGAGGTTGAAGTTCTTCAGGGCGATCCAGCCCTTCTTATAGGTTGTCAGGCCACCGCAGAGGATCGAAATCAGCGCAATTATCGCCACCACCCAGTTTGGCGCGGCATTGGTGAAGTGGATGACTTCCGCTGCCAATGCGCCAACGCCGGACAGCGCCAGCGGCCACCAGTGTTTTTTCACCGGAGCTGGTGCCGGCGCTTCGACGCCCGCCTCCAGCGGTTCGGCGTGCATGCCGATGGATTTGATCGCGTCGACGATCGGCGCGGTGTCCGGCAGATTGTGCGTCACGCCAAGCACACGGTTGATCAGGTTGAATTCCAGTTGCTGAACGCCAGCGAGTTTGCCGAGCTTGTTCTGGATCAGCGTCTGCTCGGTCGGGCAGTCCATCGCCTCGATGCGGAAACTGCTCAGGCGGGCGTCGGCGCTGGTCTTTTCGCTGAGCTGCACCAACGCAGGCGCGGTCGCTTTCGACGAGCAGCAAGAGTCTTCGCTCGAATGAACCGGCGCAGGCGCAGCGGCTTTCGACCCGCAGCAGGAATCGCCGCCCTGCGCATGTTTATGCACAGGCTGCAGCTTATGACTGTGATCGTGTCCGTCGCCCGGCTTTGGGGTGTGGGGGTGGGAGTGCTGGGAATCGCTCATCGGTTGCGTCCATGAAGGTGCCTGTTGCCAAGTAAAGACCCTATAGCCACTATAGGGTCAAGCACCCTTTTGGAGATTGCTGTCATGAAGATCGGAGAACTGGCCAAGCTGACCGATTGCGCCGTGGAAACCATCCGTTATTACGAGCGCGAAAACCTGCTGCCGGAACCGGCCCGCAGCGACGGCAACTATCGCGTCTACACCCAGGCCCACGCCGAACGCCTGACCTTCATCCGCAACTGCCGCACCCTCGACATGACCCTCGAAGAAATCCGCAGCCTGCTGACTTTGCGCGACAGCCCGCAGGATCAATGCGAAAGCGTCAACGCGCTGGTCGACGAACACATCCAGCATGTGAAGGCGCGAATCGATGGATTGCTGGCATTACAGACGCAACTGCTCGACCTGCGCCAACGCTGTGGCGAAGGGCCGATGGCGGATCAGTGCGCAATTTTGCAGCGATTGGAAGTGAGTGGTGGGGTTGTTGCGACGGAGGTTGAGCATTCACACGTGGGCCGTAGCCACGGCCATTAAACCCGATACAACACCAACTGTGGGAGCGAGCTTGCTCGCGAAAGCGGTGGTTCAGTCGACATTTCTATCAACTGACAGTCCGCCTTCGCGAGCAAGCTCGCTCCCACAGGTTTTTGTGTTGCTTGTCAGACCGCCATCGGCGCGGTCATTGGCGCGTGGTGCTCATAGCCTTCCAGCGAGAAGTCGCTCGGCTCAACCAGCTCCAGCCATTCCGGCTGATACACACCGGTCTTGGCAAACTCCGGCACGCGATCCGAGATTTTCAGCTTCGGCATGGCGAACGGCTCGCGCTTGAGCTGTTCGTTGAGCATGTCGAGGTGGTTTTCGTAGACGTGCGCATCACCGATGAAATAGGTGAACCAGCGCGGCGTGTAGCCGGTCAGGCGACCGATCAGGCTCAGCAGTGCGGCGCCTTCGGTGAGGTTGAACGGCGTGCCCAGGCCCAGGTCATTGGAGCGGATGTAGAGGGTCAGAGAAATCTCTTTGGTCTCGACATTCGGGTGGAACTGGTACAGCAGATGGCATGGCGGCAAGGCCATTTCATCAAGCTGAGCAACGTTCCAGCCGTGGAACAGAATGCGGCGGCTGCCCGGATCGTTGATGATCGTGTCGACGCACTGGCGCACCTGATCGATGGCTTTGTACAACACCACGTAGGCCTGGCCGTCTTCTTCGCCCTGAGCGATTTGCTTGTAGCCGTTGCTCAAGGTTTGTTCGATGGCGGCGGTATTGCTCAGCGGAATCTGCTTGTACGCGGGCCATTTGCGCCATTGCACACCGTAGATTTCGCCGAGGTCGTCGTCGCCCTGGCGGAACGGGTTGGCCAGCCACTGCGCGTTTTCGTTGGCGTTCTGGTCCCAGACCTTGCAGCCCAGCGCACGGAATTCAGCCGCGTTGTTCACGCCACGCAGAAACCCGCACATCTCGCCGATGGCCGATTTGAAGGCCATCTTGCGGGTGGTGATCGCCGGGAAACCTTCCTGCAGATCGAAACGCAGCATCGCACCCGGAAAACTGATGGTGTTGATGCCGGTGCGGTTGGCCTGTTTGGTGCCGTTCTGGATGACGTGCGAGACCAGTTCGAGATATTGCTTCATGAGTTACCTGTGTCCTTTGAGCCCCGGCGTCGCGCGCCGGGGTTCGAATATTTAAGCTGTCGGTGCAATCGGGGGGGCCGGGGCGCGGCGGTAGGCCAGCCAGATCAGGAACAACCCGGCGAGGATCATCGGCACGCAGAGCACTTGACCCATGGTCAGCCAGTTCCAGGCCAGATACCCCAGTTGCGCGTCCGGCACGCGGACGAATTCGACGATGAAACGGAAGATGCCATAAAACAGCGCGAACATGCCGGAGACGGCCATGGTCGGCCGTGGCTTGCGCGAGTACATCCAGAGAATGGCGAACAGCGCCACGCCTTCAAGCGCGAACTGATACAACTGCGACGGGTGACGCGCCAGTTGCGCAGGGTCGGTCGGGAAGACCATGGCCCACGGCACATCAGTCGCCTTGCCCCACAACTCGGCATTGATGAAGTTGCCGATACGCCCGGCGCCCAGACCAATCGGCACCATCGGTGCGACGAAGTCCATCAACTGGAAGAAAGACTTGCCGTTACGCTTGCCGAACCACAACGCTGCCAGCATCACGCCGATAAACCCACCGTGGAACGACATGCCGCCCTTCCACACTTCGAAAATCAGCATCGGGTTGGCGATGTAAGCGCTCAGATCGTAGAACAGCACATAACCGAGTCGCCCGCCGACAATCACGCCCATCGACAGCCAGAAGATCAGATCGGAGAGCTTCTCCTTGGACCAGGTCGGGTCGAAACGGTTAAGCCGGCGCGACGCCAGCAGCCACGCACCGCCGATGCCGACGAGGTACATCAGACCGTACCAGTGGATTTTCAGCGGACCGATGGCCAGGGCCACCGGGTCGATCTGCGGGTAAGGCAGCATTGCGACTCCTCGTTAGAGTTGAAAGCAGAATTCCCGGGCGACGCTGCCACCTCAGGATTAAGCCAGGATTGCCACGCGGTCAAAGCAAAAAGCTTAATCCCACGCAGAACAGCAAAGCGGCGAACAGTCTTTTCAGCAACTTCGCCGACAACCGATGGGCCAGCCGCGCGCCGAAACGCGCGAAGACCATGCTGGTCAGGGCAATGCCCAACAGCGCCGGCAAATAGATAAAGCCGAGACTATGGGCCGGCAACCGCGCATCGTGCCACCCCAAAATCATGAAACTTAAAGCACTGACCAGTGCAATCGGCAGCCCGCAGGCCGACGACGTGGCGACCGCTTGCTGCATCGGTACGCTGCGCCAGGTCAAAAAAGGCACGGTCAGCGAGCCGCCACCGACCCCGAAAATCGCCGAGGCCCAACCAATTACACTCCCGGCCGTCGCCAGTGCGATCTTGCCCGGCACCGTGCGACTGGCCTTGGGTTTGACGTCCAGCGCGAGTTGCACCGCAATCACCAAGGCAAACACGCCGATGATTTTTTGCAGGTTCGGCCCGGAAATGGCTTCGGCAGTCAGGGCGCCCAGACCGGCACCGATGAGGATGCCAACCGCCATCCAGACGAAAATCGGCCACTGCACCGCGCCTCGTCGATGATGCTCACGCACGGCGTTGACCGAGGTGAAAATGATCGTCGCCAGCGAAGTACCCACCGCCAGATGCGTGAGGATCGACTGATCAAAGCCCTGTAGGGTGAAACTGAACACCAGCACCGGAACAATGATGATCCCGCCGCCAACCCCGAACAGCCCGGCCAGCACGCCCGCACAGGCACCCAGCGCCAGATAAAGCAGAAATTCCATGACCGTCTCCCTGACCGCATCCCCAAACCGGAGCGGCATGGTAACGGATGCACACCCTTCGGCTCCACTTGCGATGGATGCACGGACGCCGGATGCGTAGAGTGAGCAAAAAACACACAAGGACCACCTTATGTGCCTGATCGTTTTCGCCTGGCGCCCGGAACATGCCCAGCCGCTGATCGTCGCGGCCAACCGTGACGAATTCTACGCCCGACCGAGCCTGCCGCTGGCGCAATGGCCGCAGGCGCCGCACGTGCATGCCGGGCGTGATCTTGAGGCGGGGGGAACCTGGCTGGGGATCGGTGCCAATGGGCGCTTTGCCGCGTTGACCAATATTCGTGACCCGCATCAGCCGCCGGCACGTAAATCACGGGGCGAGTTGGTGGCCGGGTTTCTCACGGGGGATCAGTCGCTTGATGATTATCTGGCTGACGTGGTCGGCCGCTCGCCGGACTACGCGGGATTCAACCTGCTGCTCGGTAACAGCCATGAACTGTGGCACTTCAATGCGCGGATGTCCGAGCCGATGATGCTGGAGTCCGGGGTCTACGGGTTATCCAATGCCGGGCTGGATACACCGTGGCCGAAGCTGCTCAAGGCCAAGGCTGCGTTGAGCGAGGTGCTGGATGACCCGACACCTGCGCGATTGTTGGCTTTATTGAGCGATGCGCAGACCGCGCCCTTTATTGAGTTGCCGGACACCGGCGTGGGGCTTGCGACTGAATCACTGCTGTCGAGCGTGTTTATTGCCAGCCAGAGTTACGGGACGCGGGCGAGTACAGCGCTGGTTGTGCAGGCGGATGGGACGCGGCGGATGGTGGAGCGCAGTTTTGGGCCGTATGGCGGGCATCTTGGGGAAGTTGAGGTCTGTATTTAAAAGCAAACCCTCACCCCAGCCCTCCCGAAACGTCGGACCGCCCGGAGGGAGAGGGGGCCGACCGAGTTGTACTGCGCGATACATCGACCTGAAAGACCGAGTTGATTATGGATTCGGCACAGCACTTTCAAGTCGGTATGAGTCGATTGTGGATACGGCAAAGTACTTTCAGGTCGGCGCATCACTGCAGCATCCCCCAATCAGTCCCCTCTCCCTCTGGGAGAGGGTTAGGGTGAGGGGCTTTTGATCTAGAGGGCTTTGTTGACTGCCGGCGGATTCATCTTCGACAAACCGAGATTTTTCAGCGCCAGTTGCAGCGAGCTGTGGATAACTTGCGGGTTGTCGATAGTCATCAGCTCGGCCAGCAATTCCTTGGCCTTGCTCAGGTTCACCTGACGCAGCATCCACTTCACCTTCGGCAAGTTGGTGGCGTTCATCGACAGGCTGTCGAAACCCATCGCCATCAACAGCACCGCCGCTGCCGGATCACCGGCCATCTCGCCGCAGATACTGACCGGTTTGCCTTCGGCATGGGCGTCGCGCACCACGTTTTGCAAGGCTTGCAACACGGCTGGGTGCAGGTAGTCGTAGAGATCGGCGACGCGCGGGTTGTTGCGGTCGACCGCCAGCAGGTACTGGGTCAGGTCGTTGGAACCGACCGAGAGGAAGTCCACCTGCCGCGCCAGTTCCTTGGTCTGATACACCGCTGCCGGAATCTCGATCATCACGCCAATCGGTGGCATCGGCACGTCGGTGCCTTCGTCGCGCACTTCGCCCCAGGCCCGGTGGATCAGGTGCAGGGCTTCTTCGAGTTCGTGGGTGCCGGAGATCATCGGCAGCAGAATGCGCAGGTTATTCAGGCCTTCGCTGGCCTTGAGCATCGCGCGGGTCTGCACCAGGAAGATTTCCGGGTGGTCGAGGGTGACGCGAATGCCGCGCCAGCCGAGGAACGGGTTGTCTTCCTTGATCGGGAAGTACGACAGCGACTTGTCACCGCCGATGTCGAGGCTGCGCATGGTCACCGGTTGCGGGTGGAACGCGGCGAGCTGCTCACGGTAGATCGCCAGTTGTTCTTTTTCGCTCGGGAAGCGCTGGTTGATCATGAACGGCACTTCGGTGCGGTACAGACCGACACCTTCGGCGCCACGCTTCTGCGCCCGCGCAACGTCTGCCAGCAGGCCGGTGTTGACCCACAGCGGCATGCGGTGGCCATCGAGGGTCACGCAGGGCAGGTCGCGCAGGGTGTCGAGCCCCAGCGCCAGTTGTTTCTCTTCTTCGACCACCTCGGCGAACTGCTTACGCAGCACTTCGCTGGGGTTGGTGTAGACCTCGCCGCGTGTGCCGTCGACGATCAATTCAATGCCGTCGACCTTGGCGTACGGCAGGTCGACCAGACCCATTACCGTCGGAATACCCATGGCGCGGGCCAGGATCGCGACGTGGGAGTTACCCGAACCGAGTACCGAAACCAGACCGACCAGCGTGCCTTCGGGCACTTCGCCGAGCATCGCCGGGGTCAGCTCTTCACTGACCAGAATGGTTTTTTCCGGGTAGACCAGATTCTGCTGACGCTCTTCCTGAAGGTAGGCAAGCAGGCGGCGACCGAGGTCTTTGACGTCCGAAGCCCGCTCGCGCAGGTAGGCGTCGTCCATCAGTTCAAAACGATTTACGTGCTCGGTCACGACCTGACGCAGTGCGCCCTGGGCCCACTGACCAGTCTTGATCACGGTGGTGATTTCGCTGCCCAGCGAGGCATCGTCGAGCATCATCAGGTAGACGTCGAACAGCGCGCGCTCTTCCGGGCGCAGTTGGGTCGCGAGCTTGGCGGACAAGGCGCGCATGTCGGCGCGCACGCCTTCGATGGCGGTCTTGAACAGTCCGAGTTCGGCGTCGATGTCTTTGATGGTCTTGTCCGGCACTACGTCCAGATCCGCCGGCGGCAGCATGACCACCGCAGTACCGACCGCCGCACCCGGCGAGCCTGGCACGCCGACGAACTTGGCTTCCTGAATACCCTTGCCCTGACGGCCCAGACCACGGATCGAACCGGTGGCCTCGGCGTGGGCGATAACGCCTGCGAGCTGCGCGCTCATGGTCACGAGGAAGGCTTCTTCACCTTCGTCGAACTGGCGACGCTCTTTCTGCTGGATAACCAGCACGCCGACGACGCGGCGGTGGTGAATGATCGGTGCACCGAGGAACGAGGCGTAACGCTCCTCGCCGGTTTCGGCGAAGTAACGGTAGCGCGGGTGAACCGAGGCGTTTTCGAGGTTCAGGGGTTCTTCACGCGTGCCGACCAGACCGACCAGGCCTTCGTTGGGTGCCATGCTGACTTTGCCGATCGAGCGCTTGTTCAAGCCCTCGGTGGCCATCAGGACGAAGCGGTTGGTCTCGGGATCAAGCAGGTAGACCGTGCAGACCTGGCTGCGCTTTGCCTCTTTGTTAGGAAAAACATTAATGATTAAGGAGGTCGTTTGATGTTTGTTT
>NZ_JBIWAL010000002.1:0-3018 GCF_044760045.1 Pseudomonas sp. NPDC098747
CATGCTGTTCCTGGTCCTGGGCTATATCCTGTTGTTCCTGTACTTCGGGTGGGATGTCGTGGGCATGTGCTCGTACCTGTTGATCGGTTTCTACTACAGCAACCGCAACAACGGTAACGCCGCACTCAAGGCCTTCATCGTGACCCGGATCGGCGACGTGTTCATGGCCATCGGCCTGTTCATCCTGTTCCAACAAGTGGGCACGCTGAACATCCAGGAACTGCTGGTGCTGGCACCGCAGAAATTCCAGGTCGGCGACTTCTGGATCACCCTGGCGACCCTGATGCTGCTGGGCGGCGCTGTCGGTAAATCGGCGCAACTGCCGCTGCAAACCTGGCTCGCGGACGCGATGGCCGGTCCTACCCCGGTTTCGGCACTCATCCACGCCGCAACGATGGTAACTGCCGGTGTCTACCTGATCGCCCGTACTCACGGCCTGTTCACCCTGGCGCCGGACATCCTGCACCTGGTTGGCATCGTCGGCGGCGTAACGCTGGTTCTGGCAGGTTTCGCTGCTCTGGTACAGACCGACATCAAACGTATCCTCGCCTACTCGACCATGAGCCAGATCGGCTACATGTTCCTGGCGCTGGGCGTTGGCGCATGGGATGGCGCGATCTTCCACCTGATGACCCACGCTTTCTTCAAGGCGCTGCTGTTCCTTGCTTCCGGTGCGGTGATCGTTGCCTGCCACCACGAGCAGAACATCTTCAAGATGGGCGGCCTGTGGAAGAAACTGCCACTGGCCTACGCCAGCTTCATCGTCGGCGGCGCGGCATTGTCTGCCCTGCCACTGGTGACCGCGGGCTTCTATTCCAAGGATGAAATCCTCTGGGAAGCGTTCGCTAGCGGCAACCAGGGTCTGCTTTACGCAGGTCTGGTCGGCGCGTTCATGACCTCGCTGTACACCTTCCGCCTGATCTTCATCGCGTTCCACGGTGAAGCCAAGACTGAAGCGCACGCCGGTCACGGCATCGCTCACTGGCTGCCACTGTCGGTGCTGATCGTGCTGTCGACGTTCGTCGGCGCGATGATCGTGCCACCGCTGCACGGCGTACTGCCAGAAAGCGTTGGCCATGCTGGCGGCGATGCCAAGCACAGTCTGGAAATCGCCTCGGGCGCCATCGCTCTGGCCGGTATCCTGCTGGCGGCCCTGCTGTTCCTCGGCAAGCGTCGCTTCGTGACGGCGATTGCCAACAGCGGCGTCGGGCGTTTCCTGTCGGCCTGGTGGTTCGCTGCCTGGGGCTTCGACTGGATCTACGACAAACTGTTCGTCAAGCCGTACCTTGCGATCAGCCACATCCTGCGCAAAGACCCGCTCGACCAGACCATCGGTCTGATCCCGCGTATGGCCAAGGGGGGTCACACTGCCCTGAGCCGCACCGAGACCGGTCAACTGCGTTGGTACGCTGCTTCGATGGCTGCTGGTGCCGTGCTGGTTATTGGCGCCATCGTGCTGGTAGCGGTCTGATATGAACCTTGCGAATTTGCGAAAGGAAACGAGCCCGTCATGATTCTGCCTTGGCTAATCCTGATCCCCTTCATCGGCGGCCTGCTGTGCTGGATGGGTGAGCGCTTCGGCGCTACCCTGCCCCGCTGGATTGCGCTGATCACCATGTCCCTGTTGCTCGCGATCGGCCTCTGGCTGTGGGCGACCGGCAACTATTCATTTGCCCCGGCGCCTGGCGCCGATCCGACCTGGGCGCTTGAGTTCAAGCACATCTGGATCGCGCGTTTCGGCATCAGCGTGCACCTGGCCCTCGACGGCCTGTCGCTGCTGATGATCCTGCTGACCGGCCTGCTGGGTATCCTCTCGGTACTCTGCTCGTGGAAAGAGATTCAACGTCACGTTGGCTTCTTCCACCTGAACCTGATGTGGATCCTGGGCGGTGTTGTCGGCGTGTTCCTCGCCCTCGACCTGTTTATGATCTTATTCTTCTGGGAAATGAAGCTGGTGACGATGTACTTCCTCATCGCGCTCTGGGGTCACAGTTCTTCGGACGGCAAGAAAACCCGGATTTACGCGGCGACCAAGTTCTTCATCTTCACTCAGGCTTCCGGCCTGATCATGTTGGTGGCGATCCTCGGGCTGGTACTGGTCAACTTCAACAACACTGGCGTGATTACCTTCAACTACGCCGACCTGTTGAAAACCAAGATGTCGATGACCACCGAGTACATCCTGATGCTCGGCTTCTTCATCGCCTTCGCGGTCAAGCTGCCAGTCGTGCCGTTCCACTCCTGGCTGCCTGATGCTCACGCCCAAGCGCCGACCGCAGGTTCCGTCGACCTCGCCGGTATCTTGCTGAAAACCGCTGCCTACGGCCTGTTGCGTTTCGCCCTGCCGCTGTTCCCGAACGCTTCGGCCGAGTTCGCGCCGATTGCCATGACCCTCGGTCTGGTCGGGATCTTCTACGGTGCGTTCCTGGCGTTCGCGCAAACCGACATCAAGCGTCTGATCGCCTTCTCTTCCGTTTCCCACATGGGCTTCGTGTTGATCGGCATCTACTCCGGCAGCCAACTGGCCCTTCAAGGTGCAGTGATCCAGATGCTGGCGCACGGCGTTTCGGCAGCCGCGCTGTTTATCCTCAGCGGTCAGTTGTACGAGCGGCTGCACACTCGTGACATGCGTGAGATGGGCGGTCTGTGGTCGCGTATTGCTTACCTGCCGGCGATCAGCCTGTTCTTCGCAGCCGCGTCCTTGGGCTTGCCGGGCACGGGTAACTTTGTCGGCGAGTTCCTGATCCTGATCGGTTCTTTCGCCAGCTGGCCTTGGTTCACAGCGATTGCTACGTCCGGTCTGGTGTTCGGTTCGGTCTACTCGCTGATCATGATCCACCGCGCCTACTTCGGCCCGTCGAAATCGGATGCGGTGCTGCACGGTATGGACGCTCGCGAACTGATCATGGTGCTAGGCCTTGCGGTGCTGCTGATTTACCTCGGCGTCTACCCGCAACCGTTCCTCGACACTTCTGCCGCCACGATGCATGGCGTACAGCAGTGGCTCGGCACCGCCTT